>DASZHF010000221.1:0-39371 GCA_035938095.1 Solirubrobacteraceae bacterium | reverse complement strand
CGCCTGCCCTAGCACCGACGCGAACTGGAATGTGGGCAATCTGCGCTACGCGGACAAGATCACCAACGAGTTCAACGGCCAGCTCCGCCCGCTGTTCTCCTACACCGGAAACGTGAATGTCCCGAGCACCATCTCGCTCATCCACGCCGACCTGTGGGTGAACACCAACACCGGGACCGGACCGCCGCTCGAGAGCCACCTGAGCACCGGGGTCTACCTGCGCAACCAGGACCAGCCCCCGACCGCCATCTTCACGGCCCAGCCCCAGTCCAACTACCGCGTGGTGCTCAACGGATCGGAGTCCTGGAGCCCCCAGGGCTCGACCCTGACGTACGTCTGGTACGACGGCTCGACCAAGATCTCGTCGTGCACGGCGACCGCGATCCCGTGCGTGTACACGGCCCCCAGCGGCGGCGCTCACACCCTGCAGCTGAAGGTCTTCGACCCCGCGGGGCTGGAGGGCGACTCGGCCACGCAGACGGTGACCCTGTTCCAGTGACACGGAAGGCACGGACAATGACCACGCTCTTGCGCAACGTGAAACGCCGCCTGGCCCGGGAGGAGGGCTGGGTTCTGGTCACCGCCATGATCCTCATGGCCACCATGCTCTCCATGGGGTTGGCCACATTCGCGTTCGTGGACGGCCAGCAGCGCCAGTCCGGATCCCAGCGCCAGCGCGACACGGCGTTCAACCTGGCCGAGACCGCGATGAACATGACCGTGTTCTCGCTGACCAGCAACTGGCCCGGGCCCGGGTCCTCCGGCAACCCCTTCCCCACCTGCACCCAATCGTCCACCGACCCCCGCTGTCCGAGCGCGAGCACGCTGGCCGGGCTGGTCGTCGGGCCGGACGCGAGCAGCGCCGGCTGGCAGGTGAACGTGTACGACAACGGCGTCAACGGCCAGGGCCAGTCATCGGCTACCTGGTACTCGGACACGATCACCTCCGCCCAGCCCTCCTACGACGCCAACGGCGACGGGAAGCTGTGGATCCGGGCCGCGGCCACGGTCAACGGGCAGACCCGGGTCCTGGTCGAGCAGACGCAGGTGCAGCTCGCCCCGGTGAGCGTGCCCCACGACGTGGTTCTGGCCGGCAGCCTTCAGACGGGCAACAACGGGAACAAGGTTCTCGTCGACACCCAGGGGAGCTCGCTCACGCCCAGCCAGGTCCTCGTCCGCTGCCACCGCAACTCCGACTCGAGCTGCCTGAGCTACCGCCAGGGCGCCCAGATCTCGCCCGACACCACGTGCGACCTGGACTGCAACCCGGGCATTCCCAACACGGCCATGTCCGCGTCGGCGATCGCGGCGCTCAAGAGCGCGGCTCAGGCCAACGGGACCTACTACGCGACCTGCCCGAGCAACCTGCCCGCACAATCCTCCGTGACCTGGATCGACTCTGGCAACTGCGGCTGGACCGGCAACTCGAGCTGGAATTCATCCACCTCGCCCGGACTGCTGATCATCAACAATGGCACGCTCAGCTTCGGAGGCACCGTCACCTTTTACGGCGTCATCTATGCGCTCAACGCGCAGGGGAGCACGAGCGAAACCAATCCGATTGTCAGCACGCAGGGCAACTCCCACGTCTACGGGGGGATCCTGATCGATGGGGGAGGCAACGTCTCCATCGCCTCCAGCCACACCAACCTCACCTACGCGGACAACGCCTTCTCGTCGATCACGACGAACGGCAGTGCCTCGCCGATTCAGAACACGTTCCGCCAGATCCCCCACTAGTCAGGGCTCCCTTGAGGTACTAGTCAGGGCGTCGTCCATGCGTCTTGGGGCGTGGTCCATGCGTCTTGGGGCGTGGTCCAGGCGTCTTGGGGCGGTCGACTCACCCGTCCGCCTGGACGGGTGTCCGAGGCGTGCCCGGAAGGCACCCGCCTCGCTTGGACATGTGTCCTAGCCAGAGTTGAGCCGCAGGTAAAGTGGCTCGCCTAGCCCGTCGATAAGGGCGTGAGCTGCTCAGTGGCAAACCCGTCGCGAGGCGGGGACGCAAAGCCAGAGGTCTCCTGGGAGGAGACGGCTCGGCCGCCAGCCTCAAATTGGCCAACTACGGCCAAACCATCGACCACGGAGGGTCGTTTTGAGAGCAGGCCGAGTCCCACTGAAGAGCGTTCCAGCAGGCGCGCGCGACGTCGCTCGCCTCGCCGGCGAGGAGGGCATGGCCCTGATCGAGATCGTGGTCAGCGCCGCGTTGCTCGCGGTGATCGTCCTCGGCGTGTTTGCGGGAATCGACGGCGCTCAGGTCATCTCGGGCCAGAACCGATCAAAGAGCGTGGCCGCCGCGCTGGCCCAGCAGGACCAGGAGCGAATGCACGCGATGCGCACCGTCGATCTATCCAACTACTCCTCGACCCGCATCCTCACGGTCTCGGGCGTCCCCTACACGGTCACCTCGCGGGCCGATTGGGTCACCGACTCCAGCGGGGCCATCAGCTGCACGAACAGCTCGACCTCGGCCGACTACATCAAGATCACCTCGTCGGTCCGCTGGCCGGTCATGGGCGGGCGGAGCCCGGTGGCCCTCGAGAGCCTCGTCGCGGCGGCGCCCGCTGCGCTCACGCCCGGAGACGGGAACCTCTCGATCCAGGTTCAGGACCAGGCCGCCAACGCCGTCGTCGGTCTCCCGGTCACCATCACCGGTCCGTCCACCCAGACCCTCACCACCAATCAGGTGGGCTGTGCCTTCTTTGGCTACCTCCCCACCGGGAACTACCAGGCCAGCTACTCCGCGCCGGGATACGTCGACCCCTCGGGCGCGAACGCCATCAGCGTGCCGGTCTCCGTGACCGCTTCGGCCACGAACGTCGTCACCGAGAGCTACGCGCTCGCCGGGAGCATCGCCGCCAACTTCGTCACTCAGGTTGGCCAGAACCCCCAGCAGCCGGCCCAGGCCGCCGCGGTGTCGGTGGCCAACCCGAGTCTTCCCTCGCCTGGCATCCGGACCTTCACGGCCGGCGCGCCGCAGTCCACGCTCACCGCGTCGGGCCTGTTTCCCTTCACGAGCGGCTACGGGGTCTACGCCGGGGGCTGCAGCGCGGACAACCCCGTTCTGTACGACCCCAACTACTTCACCAAGTATCCCGGGCTGGTGACCGTCGGACCCGGTGGCCAGTACTCGGTCAGCGTCTGGGAGCCGGCGCTGAATCTCGTCGTGACGCGAGGCGGCCTCCCAGTGAGCGGGGCCCACGTGCGGGTGACGCCGGCAGCCTGCAGCGACGTCTACCCGGTGGTCACGACCAACGCCCAGGGCAGCCTGACCAGCCCGGGGTACCCGTTCGGCACCTACACGGTGTGCGCCGACGATGGAGTCCGAAGCGAAGCGTTCAGCGGGGTCGCGAACACCAGCCCGGGCGGGACGCCGCTCCTGCACCTCGCCATCCCGACGAGCGGGCGCGGGGGAGTCTGCTAGTGGCCCCGGCGCGCCTCAAGGAGGAGGCCGGCTTCACGCTGGTCGAAGAGCTGGTCGCTTGCGTGGTGGGCATCGTGGTGATCCTCGCGATCAGCTCGATGATGGACATCGTGCCCACTCTCACGGCCCGGGTCCAGGACCGGGTCGACAGCGCCGCCCGCGCTCGGGTCGCGATGGAGCAGATGGCCCGGGAATTGCGCGCCCAGGTGTGCATCGGGCCGAGCACCCCGGCCATCGTCAGCGCCCAGAACAATTCGGTCACCTTCTACGCCTTCACCGGGATCGGGGCCTACGCGCCGCAGATGCACACCATCGCGTGGGATCCGGCGAGCAACCGGATCACCGACGCGGCGTACGCCGGGACCGGGTCGCCGCCCGCGATGACCTTCGCGTCCTCCCCGACCCAGGTCAGCACGCTCCTGACCAACGTCGTCCCCGAGAACGGCGCACCGCTCTTCACCTACTACGCGTACTCCACCACGCCGCCGGTCGCGCCCACCGTCCAGCAGGCCACTCCGGTCTCCGGCAGCGCGACGGCGGGCATCGCCCGGATCGCGATCAAGTTCGTCGCGCGCCCGGCCAGCAACCCGACCAGCGCCCAGTCGACCACGCTGGAAGACGACGTCTACGTCCGGACCTGGAATCCCGACGCCGCCAACGGCCCCGCGACGCCGCCGTGCGTATGACCACCGGTCCGGGCAGAACCCGACTCGGCGCCCTGCGCGCTCGCCGCGGCGAGGAAGCGGGGTTCACCATGGTGCTGGTCATGGGGCTGCTGCTGCTGAGCACCATGTTCGCGCTGGCGGCCTGGTCGGCCACCCACAACGACATTCCGGCGGCGGCGCACGACGTCAACTCCAAGCGGGCTTACGGTGCCGCCGAGGCGGGCATCGACTACTACCGCTTCCATCTCAACCAGGACAACGCCTACTGGTCGAACTGCACCAACGTTCCGGCGCCGGGGCCCGGCCAGGCCAGCCCGGTCAACCAGGTCTGGAACGGGCAGGGCCTCGATCCCCGCGCCTGGCGAAACCTTCCGAACTCGCAGAGCCAGTACACGATCGAGCTCCTACCCCAGAATGGCTACACCCAATGCAGCGTCGCACAACCCGCGCTCTCGATGATCGACTCCAGCACCCAGGCACTTCAGATCCGGGCCACCGGCCGCTCCAACGGAGTCAAGCGCACCATCGTGGCGACCATACGGCCCGCCGGCTTCCTGGACTTCCTCTACTTCACCGACCTCGAGACGCTCGATCCCGCGGTCTATCAGCTCACCAATCCGGATCAGGCGTCATGGGCGGCTCAGAACTGCGTCGTCTACCGTCGCGACGGCCGGCCTGACGGGTGCACGGCGATCGTGTTCGCCAACGCCGACGTGATCTCGGGCCCGCTGCACACCAACGACGACCTGCTGCTGTGCGGCAGCCCCACCTTCGGGCGCAGCTCGACCGACAACATCGAGGTCTCGGCGCCACCGCCGGGGTGGGCGCAGTCGGGCGGCTGCTCGGGCAGCCCCACGATGAAGGGGACCTACAAGACCACGGCCCGGATCCTCAGCATGCCCTCCACCAACACGTCGCTGGCGGCCGTGGCCAAGGCCCAGTACACGTTCACCGGAGCCACCTCGATCGTGCTCAACGGAACCTCGATGACCGTCACCAACCAGGCCGCCGGCCTGTCCAACTTCCCCATGGCCCTGCCGGCCAACGGCGTCATCTACGTGCAGAACGGCGCCTGCGGCAGCACCTACAACTTCCAGCAGCAATACAACGACCCGACCGGGTGCGCCAACCTCTACGTCAAGGGCACCTACAGCCAGAGCCTCACGCTGGCGAGCGCGGGCGATGTCGTCGTGACCGGCAACCTGGTCCGAAACGGCAACGTGACCCTGGGGCTGATCCCCAACAACTTCGCCCGGGTCTATCACCCCGTGTCCTTCGATGGTGGCGGCGGCTGCTCGAACGCCTCCTCGGGACCCTACGGTCCCGCGCCGGGAAGCATCGAGATCGACGCCGCCATCCTGAGCCTCCAGCACTCGGTCATCGTCGACAACTGGTACTGCGGAGACCCGCTCGGGACGCTGAGCATCAACGGCGCCATCGCCCAGAAGTTCCGCGGTCCCGTGGGCACCGGCAGCATCTCGAACGTCGTGTCGGGGTACATCAAGAACTACACCTACGACGACCGCCTCAAGCTGATCAGCCCGCCGTACTTCCTGAACCCCATCCAGTCGCAGTGGGTGGTCGCCCGCTTCACCGAGCAGGCGCCGGCCATTTAGCCCGGGTTCGGCGGCGGAAAGTCCACGCCCGGCCCCGCGTGTGCGGCGGCCAACCGCGGGAGGGCTAAAGTCGGCCCCGGCCGTGACCGATGAAGCAAACGTGGTCGCCGAGGTCCTTCTTGCCGTCGTGGGCGGTCTCGTGCTGGGCTCGTTCCTGAACGTCGTCATTCACCGCCTCCCACGCGGAGAGTCGCTGGTGGCCCCCAGTTCGCACTGCCCGGGGTGTCAGGCTCCAATCCGGCCCTGGCACAACGTTCCCGTGGTCTCGTGGCTGCTTCTGCGCGGGCATTGCCGGGACTGCCGGGAGCCGATCGCCGTCCGCTACCCGCTGGTCGAGGCGGCCACCGCCGCTCTCTTCGCCGGGGTGGTCCTGGTCCGCAGCTCGGCCGGGGGCATCGCCCTGGGTTTGGTTCTGGTCGCGGTGCTGATTCCCGCGGCCCTGATCGACCTCGACCACCGGATCATTCCGAACAAGCTGCTGCTGCCCGCGGCCGTCGCCGCTCTGGTCCTGGGCACCGTCCTGGACCCGGGCCACGAGCCGGAGCGGCTGATCGCCGGCGCGGCCGCCGGTGGGTTCCTGCTCGTCGCCGCCGTCGCCTATCCGCGCGGCATGGGGATGGGCGACGTCAAGCTCGCGGCCGTGCTGGGACTGTGCCTGGGACGCGCGGTCGGACCGGCCATGCTCATCGCGCTGGTGGTCGGAGTGCTGGTGGGCGCCACGGTCATCGCCCGCAAGGGCGCCAGCGCCGGTCGTAAGACGGCCGTTCCCTTCGGTCCCATGCTGGGGCTCGGAGGGCTGGCCGGCCTGTTTGCCGGCTCCTCGGTCGTCGGCTGGTACCTGAGCACCTTCGTCTAAGCGCCGCCTTTCGGCGGCGGGAGGCGACGGCCGCAGTCTGGCGCGGATGCAGGCGAACTTGCGCGGGCCGGCCGGCGGCCCGGTTTCGACGCCCCGACCTGGGTGAAATAGCGCAGCTTTCGGGCTATTGGCGACCGGCATCGAGTGCTACACAGGCCGGTCTTCCGGCCTGTGGCACGCTCGAGTTTTGAGCACCTGGACGAATGACCGATCGGTATCCGGTCACTCATGCCTGGCGGGCGTCCCGCCGATATCAGCCCTGCGGGCAGCACCTTGCGTTTGCGCCCCGGATCCCGAATATGTCAATTCTTAGCTCGATGCCAACTCTGGCGCGCCTGGCGGGGCGCGTGACCTCTCTGGTCAACGGACTCGGGTCCAAGCGCGAGACCGGGCGTTCGCTCACGCTCGGCGAGCTCGGCTCCAAGCTCGGGATCGGGTCGGGGAAGTCCGGGCGCAGCTCGAGCGCGCGCCTGGTCACCGGACTCGACATCGAGCCCGGCCAGGTGATCGCGGCTGAGGTGCAGCTCAACGGAGGCGTCCGGGTCGAGCGGGCCGCCGGCGTGCCCATCTCCTCCGACGTCGTTCGCGATGGAGAGGTGGCCGACGTCGAGGCGCTGACCGAGGCGCTGCGGACGATCTTCAACCAGCACAAGCTTCCGCGCCAGGTTCGCGTGGGCGTCGCCAACCAGCGGATCATGGTCCGCATGCTCGAGTTCCCGCCGATCACCGACCCGCGAGAGCTTGAGGCCGCCGTGCGCTTCAAGGCACAGGACGAGATTCCCATGCCGCCCGACACGGTGGTGCTCGACTACCACTCCCTGGGCGTGGTGGACACCGTGAGCGGCCCGCGTGAGCGCGTTGTCCTGGTGGCCGCCCGGCGCGACATGATCGAGCGGCTCGTAGCCGCGGTGGAGGCAGCGGGCCTGCGCCCGGAGGGGATCGACCTTTCCGCTTTCGCCCTCATCCGATCCCTGCACCAGCCCGGGTCCGATCCGGATGAGCCGGTCCTGTACCTGCACGTGAGCGGCCTCACGAACCTGGTCGTTGCCCGGGGCGTGTCGTGCGTCTTCACGCGCGTGCTCGGTACCGGGCTGGAAGCGATCTCCACCACCGTGGCCGAGCGCTGCGTGATCCCCATCGACGAGGCCCGGTCGCTCGTGTTCCGGGTCGGGCTCACCTCGAGCGAGGCGGGCGCCGCCGCCGACCGGCCCGAGGTCTCGCCCGCGCCGGTGCCGGCCCTCGACCAGCCCACGGAGCCGACCGTGGCCCTGGCGACCGAGCGGGCGCTCGACCCGTCGACCGACCCCACCGTGGCCCTAGCGACCGAGCCGGACCTCGACCCGTCGACCGAGCCCACCGGGGCCGTGGATGTCGCCGGCGCCGAGCCGGGTCCCTCCGACATCGACACCGCGGGAGTCGTCCGGGCGGACATCGATCCCGCGGGAGTCGCCCGGGCGGACACGCCAGACCCGGACCAGACTCTCCCGGGCGCGCCTCTCCCGATCGAGGCCCTCGGGCCCGAGCCTGCGGGCGCCGAGCCTGAGGCCGCCGAGCCTGTCGCCGCCGAGCCCTTTGCCCTCGAGCCTGGGGCGGAGGAGCCCGAAGCGGACTCCGAGATCTCCGCCACGGACCTCGAGCGGCTGATGACCGTGCGCAACGCGGTTAGCGATGGTCTGCGCCTGATCGTCGCGGAGGTTCGCAACTCGCTCGACTATCACCTCGGCCATCTCGCAGGCAGCTCGGATCGCCCCGTGGAGCGGGTCGTGCTCTCGGGTCCCGCCCTCGGCGTGCCCGGACTGCTCGACGCCCTGCAGGCCGAGCTCAAGCTTCCGGTGGTCGCCGGCGAGGTGAACGTCGCTGACGGAGCCGCTCTCGCGGGCGTGCCCGCGAGCCGGCTGGCTGTGGCGGCCGGCCTGGCCGTCAGCGAGGTGAAGCCGTGAAGGCCGTCAACCTCATCCCGAGCGACCTCCGACGCCGGTCGGGGGGCATCGGGCGCTCCGGCGGTGCCGTCTACGTGCTGCTCGGGGGGCTGGCCGGTCTGCTCCTCCTGGGCACGCTCTACGCGGTCGCCAACCACCAGGTCGCCGACCGCAAGGCACAGCTGGTCAAGGCCACGCAGGACTCAGCGGTCGCCCAGGCGCGCGCCGGGCAGCTGGCTCCCTACAAGCAGTTTGCCGATTTCCGCAACACGCGCGAGCAGTCGATCACGAGCCTGGCGGCGAGCCGCTTCGACTGGCCGACCGCCATGCGCAACCTCGCCAGCGCGCTGCCTTCGGACGTCGTACTGTCGACCTTCGCCGGCAGCCCCGGTGGAACGTCGGGCCCCGGGGCGGCCCCGTCGGCCGCGCCAGCGGCGGGGGGCGCCCCGAGCGTGCACCTCACCGGGTGCGCCAGCACCCACACGCAGGTCGGCGACGTGATCAACCGCCTCCGCGGCGTGCCGGGCGTGACCGGCGTCAGCTTCACCTCGTCGGCGAAGGGGTCGGGGACCGGCGGCTCCACGGGTGGCTCCTGCGGCAGCGGCGGACCGCAGTTCGACCTCTCGGTCGCCTTCGCCGCCGGTGGCAGCGCGACCACCTCCGCGGCTCCGGGCTCCGCCCAGCCGACCTCGGCGCCCACCCCGGCCGCGACCAGCCCCGCGGCCTCGTCGCCCACCCCGGCCGCGCCCGCCCCAACCACGGGCACGACTTCCACGACTCCCGCCGCCGGCGGAGGCCATCCGTGAGCGCGCGCGACCGACTCGCCCTGATGATCGTGGCGGCCGGCGTCCTGCTGTTCGGGATGTGGTTCGTCGCGGTATCCCCCGAGCGCCAGAAGGCGGCCCAGGCGGCCGCCGCGCTCGCCTCGGCCCAGTCCCAGCGCGACGCCGCCCTGGTGGCCGAGCGGACCGCCGAGCAGGCTCGGTCGAACTTCGGCGCCAACGTCAACGCGCTGGCCAAGCTCGGCCAGGCCGTACCGGCCAGCCAGGACATCTCGAGCCTGCTGGCGGAGCTCGAGTCCACCGCGCGCGCGCAGGGGGTCGACTTCCGCTCGATCACCAGCGGTAGCGGAGGTTCGGCCGCCGGTGGGCCTACGAGCGCAGCCGCCGCGCCTGCCACGCCGGCGCCGGCCCCAACCGGCGGGCCCGTCGCCGGTCCGACCTCGTCGGCCAATGCGGCGGTGGGCAAGGCCAACGCCAGTTCGGCGGCGGCGGCCAACGCCAACCCCGGAGCTCCGACCCCTCCAGGGGCTGCCGGCGCCTCGACCGCGTCGACCGGCAGCTTCCCCGGCCAGACCTTCAACATGATCGTGGCCGGTGACTTCGTCCACCTCCAGGGCTATCTGAACACGCTCAATCACTGGACGTCGGTGAGCGCAGGCCACGTCACCGTGAGCGGTCCGCTGCTGAGCATCCAGAGCGTCACGCTGCAGACCGGCGGTGCGGGCGGCGCGGGCGGCGCCCCCAACCCGGTTGCCGTCAGCTCGGGCAACGGATCGATGTCGGCGACGGTCTCGATCTCGGTCTACACCCTTCCGCCCGGGCAGTCGACGCCGGCCGCGCTCCTCGCGCAGCTCCAGCCCTCGGCCACCGCGCCCATCGCCAGGCCCAACGTGCCGGCGACCGGCGTGCACGCCAGGGGCTCGACCGCCGTGCCGGCGACCGGGGTGCACGCCAGCGGCTCGACCGCCGTGCCGGCGAGCCACAGCGGGGGTGCGGCCACGCCGGTCGTCAGGGTCACGCGATGAACTTCTTCAGCGCGGTCGCCGCCGATCTGGTCGAGAAGCGGCTGTGGCCTGTGGCCGCGGTCCTGGGGGCCGGCGCGGTCGCCGCGCCGGTTGCCGCTCACCTGACCGCGCCGCAGCCCGCTACGTCTTCCTCTCCGTCTCCCGCTCTGGCGCTCCCGGCCTCTCACCCGCACCCGGCAGACCCGTCCGCGGTGAAGACTCTGATCGCCCAGATGAACCCCAACGCCGGAGTCGTCCCGCTCCGCCAGGGCGGCTTCCACGACCCGTTCGCGAGTGGCGCTTCGAGCTCCACCGCGGGCGGATCTTCGACATCGGCCGCCGGCGGGTCGAAGACGTCGGGCGTGGCACCGGGAGGTCCGGCGACCTCGACCGCCGGCTCCGGGCCCTCCTCGTTGGGTCCGAGCGTGCCCGTCTCGCCGGTGAGGGTCACGCCGCCGGTCCAGGTCTCCAAGCCCGTGAAGATCACTCCGGTCGTCCCGGTGGCGCCCACGCACCCGACCACCCCCACGTCGACGAGTCCGACCCACCCCGGCTCCTCCACCCAGCCCGCCTCTTCGGCCCCCACGAGCTCGCCCGCCCAACCGCACCCGAATACGAGCCCCCACCGGTCGGCGCCCAGCCACGACTCGATGAAGGTCTACACCGCGACGCTGCGCTTCGGCCAGGCGGCCAGCGCGGTCACGATCAACAACCCGCTCCGGCTGAGCCCTCTGCCCTCGAAGGCGGATCCCGAGGTGGTCTACCTGGGCGTCATGAAGGACGGCAAGCGAGCCGCCTTCCTGGTGCCCAAGACCGCCGTGGCCACCGGTGACGGCTCCTGCCGGCCGAGCCCGACGCACTGCGAGATCGTGGTGCTGCACCCGGGAGAGACAGAGTTCCTGGACATCCTCACGCCCACTGCCGGCCTGGTTCAGTACGAGCTCGACCTGGTCAGCATCAGCCACCACCGCAGCGCGACGCAGGCCGAGGCCGCCAGCACCCACCGGCGCGAATCCCAGGACGGCCGGGCGGTCCTGCGCAACTCCAACTCCACCGCCCTGCTCGCGCTGAGCTTCTCTCCCTCGCTCGGACTGGTGTACGAGCGCCCGAAGAAGTCCGCTTCGTCGACGTCGGGCACGCAGACGAGTGCGACGCGGGAGCTTCCGGCGCCCGCGACTCCGCCGGCGCACTCCCCGGCGACCCCGCCCGCCGCGCCGTCGACCCCGGCGCCTTCGCCGGCCGTGACGCCCGCTGCGGCGAACCCGCCCGCTTCGGGCTCCACCCCGCACAGCGGGTCCTAGACCACTCGCCCCCCGGCGGGTAACTAGAGCACCCGGCCGCGGGTACGAGAGCACCCGACCGCGGGTGCTACACCACCCGCCGCCCGCGGCCCGACCGGCACGGCCGCGACGGCTGCGCGACCCGCATCCGACGCGCGGCGCGGACCGCCCCAGGGGCGTCCGTAAGCTTGTGTCACTGTGGCATTGCGTCTGATCACCGCCGGCGAATCGCACGGACCCCGGCTCACGTGCATCGTGGAAGGCCTGCCCGCCGGGCTCCAGCTGTCCGAGTCCGCGCTCAACCGCGACCTCGCGCGGCGCCAGCTCGGACACGGTCGCGGGGGCCGTATGAAGATCGAGCGCGACGTCGCCGAGGTGACGGGCGGGGTGCGCCACGGCCGCACGCTCGGGGGCCCGATCGCCCTCCACGTGGCCAATCGCGACTTCGCCAACTGGCAGGAGCGGATGGGGCCGTGGCCGGTTCCGGCGGCCGTCGAGGAGGTCCACCTGCCGCGACCGGGGCACGCCGACCTCGCGGGCGCCCAGAAGTACAAGCTCACGGACGTGCGCGACGTACTGGAGCGGGCCAGTGCGCGCGAGACCGCCGCCCGGGTCGCCGGGGGCGCCGTGTGCCGAGCCTTCCTGGCCACGGTGGGGGTCGAGGTCTACTCGCACGTCGTGCAGATCGGAACGGTTCGCGCCGACCCGGCCACCCGGCCGGTCGCGCCGGCGGACTTCGAAGGGGTCGACGAATCGCCGGTGCGCTCCCTGGATCCGGAGGCGGCGCGGGCGATGGTGGCGCACATCGACGAACAGCGCCGCGCCAACGAGTCGCTGGGCGGGGTGTTCGAGGTGATGGCCTTCGGGCTGGTGCCGGGCCTGGGCTCGCACGTCAGTTGGGAGGAGCGTCTGGACGGACGTCTGGCCGGAGCCATGTGTTCGATCCAGGCGATCAAGGGGGTCGAGATCGGCGACGGCTTCGCGCTGTCGGCCAAGCCCGGGTCCGAGGCCCACGATGAGATCTTTCACACCAGGCAGCGCGGATTCCACCGGTTGACCGACCACGCCGGCGGCCTCGAGGGCGGGATGACCACCGGTCAGACCCTCACCCTCCGGGTGGCCATGAAGCCGCTTCCCACGCTGACCAAGCCGCTGCGCTCCGTGGACATCGCCACGCTGGAGCCGGCCGAGGCCCTGCGCGAGAGGACCGATTCCTGCACGGTGCCCGCCGCCGGAGTGGTGGGGGAGGCGATGGCGGCGCTGGTGCTGGCCGACGCCTACCGGCGCAAGTTCGGGGGCGACCACATCGACGACGTGCTGGGAGCGCTGGAGGCATACCGTGAGCGCATCGGCTGGATCGACGGCTGAGCCCGGGACCGGCTCCGCCGCGAAGGCCGGCGGGGCGCTGGTGTTCCTGGGCTTCATGGGAGCGGGCAAGTCGCGCGCGGCGCGGGCGGTTGCCACCGCGCTGGAGAGCCGCGCTGTGGACTCCGACGACCTGCTCGAGCAGCAGCTCGGGCACTCGATCGCCGAGGAGTTCGCCCAG
Organism: Solirubrobacteraceae bacterium; assembly: GCA_035938095.1. Lineage (GTDB taxonomy): Bacteria > Actinomycetota > Thermoleophilia > Solirubrobacterales > Solirubrobacteraceae > AC-64. The sequence goes on along the minus strand of DASZHF010000221.1, from coordinate 26,282 downwards.
CATGGGGAACGCGCGTTTCGCGAGCGCGAGGAAGAGGTGGTGTGCTCTTTGCTGCGCGGCGCGGGCCCGCGGGACATCATCTCGCTCGGCGGCGGGGCCGTTCTGTCGCCCGCCGTGCGCGAGGAGCTTCGGCGGCACACCGCGGTGCTGGTCGACGTTGAGCTCGATCGCGCCTGGGAGCGAGCATCGGGATCCGGTCGGCCGCTGGCGCGCGACCCGGAGGCGTTCGCCCACAGTTACCAGGAGCGCCGGCCCCTCTATGACGCGGTCGCCGACGCCTTCCTGCCCGCCGGCGATACCGGGGTCGTGCTTCGGGCCCTGCCCGCGCTGCGGCGGCTGGCCGGCCAGCCCTCCGGGACGCGTCTGGTGTGGGCGACGAGCGCGTCGGGCGAGTACCCGGTCCTGCTGGGTGCGGGACTGCTGGGCTCGGGGGCCTGGCCCACCGAGGGGCAGGTACGCCGGTTCTCTCTCACCGACGAGGCGGTGGGGCGTCTGTACCTGTCCCAGCTCGCGCGTTCGGAGTGTGTGATCACGGTTGCGCCGGGCGAGGAGAGCAAGACCCTGCGCAGCGCCGAGCTGGTGTGGCGCACGCTGGCCCGCGCCGGGATGACCCGAGCAGACGAGCTGGTGGCGCTGGGCGGAGGGGTGATCGGCGACCTCGGCGGCTTCTGCGCGGCGACCTACCAGCGCGGCGTCGCGACCGTCCTGGTGCCCACCACCCTGGTATCCCAGGTCGACGCGGCCTATGGCGGCAAGACTGGGGTCGACCTCCCCGAGGCCAAGAACTATGTCGGCGCCTACCACCAGCCGGCCGGCGTTCTGGTGGACGTCGACACCCTGGCCACGCTCCCGCCGGCAGAGCTCGCCGCCGGTTGGGCCGAGGTCATAAAGACCGCGCTCATCGCGGGAGGAGGACTCTGGCGCCGGGTCGAGGCGGGCGCCGAGCTCGACGCGGGCCTGATCCTCGATTGCGTGAGAACCAAGGTGGCCGTCGTGGCCGCCGACGAACGCGACGGCGGCCGCCGGCAGGTCCTCAACCTCGGACACACGATCGGTCACGCGATCGAGGTGGTCACCGGTTATCGCCGCTATCGCCACGGCGAAGCCGTGGCGCTGGGGCTGCTGGCCGCGCTGCGACTGTCGGGGCTCGACGAGCTGCGCGAGCGCGTGGCCGCCCTGCTCGCGGCTCGTGGCCTGCCCCTCACCCTGAGCGCCGATCCCGATGAGGTGGTGGCAGCGACCGCGCGGGACAAGAAGCGACTCGGCGCCCAGGTGCCGTTTGTGTTGCTCGACGCCCCCGGAGCTCCCCGGCCGGGCTGCCTGCTCCCAGCCGACGAGGTGCGCGCCGCCGTGGCAGAGTTGGCCTCCGAAGGCTGACTTGCGCCTCAGCGGCGCTGGCAGCCTCGATCCCAGTTATGTCCGTCCACAACCGCATCGAGGTGATGCACGGAGTCAATCTCGACATGCTCGGGCGTCGAGACCCGGCCCAGTACGGCGGTCTCTCGTTCACCGAGCTCGAGTTTCGGGTGGGGGAGTTCGGGCGGGAGCTCGACCTCGAGCTCCGGTTCTTCCAGACCAACTCGGAAGGAGAGTTCGTCGAGCACCTCCACCGGCTGGAGGGGCTTGCGGATGCGGTGCTGCTCAACCCCGGGGCGTGGAGCCACTACTCGTGGGCCATTCACGACGCGCTGGAGATCGCGGACCTGCCGGCCGTCGAGGTCCACCTGTCCGACGTCGCCCGGCGCGAGCCCTGGCGGCGGGTGTCGGTGGTGGCCGACCTGTGCGTAGCGACGGTGAGCGGACATGGGGTCGAGGGCTACCGGGAGGGCCTCGTGCGCCTGCGCCAGGAGCTCGCAGGGTGACCCCGCCCGCCGGCGAGGGACCGGCCGTGGGGTCGCTCGACGTGCCCGTGCGAGGCCCGGGAGCCCGGACCGATCTCGCGGCCCAGTGGCTGGGCGAGCGCGAGCTCGACGCGCTGCTGGTCACCCACCCGGTCAACCTTCGTTACCTGGCCGGCTTCACCGGCTCCAACGGGCTGGCGGTGATCGGCGAGCCCGACCTGGGCCTGCGCCTGTTCCTGACCGACTTTCGCTATGTCACCCAGGCGGCCGAGCAGGTCGACGCGAGCTATGAACGCGAGGTCGCCTCCAACGAGCTGCTCGAGGGTCTGGCGGGCGCCCTGGTTCCCGAACGGCTCGGGCGGCCCCGGCTGCGGCTGGGCTTCGACGACGCCCACCTCTCGGTGAAGTCATACGAGCGCCTGCGCGGCCTGGTGGCGGAAGGCGTCGAGATGGTGCCGGCCGGTGGGCTGGTGGAGCGCCTGCGGGCGGTCAAGGACCCCGACGAGGTCGCTCGTATCCGCGCGGCCGCGGCGCTGGCCGACGAGGTCCTGGGCTGGGTGGTCGAACGGAGCCTCGTCGGGCGCACCGAGCGCGACGTCGCGATCGAGCTCGAGCACGAGTTGCGTCTGCGCGGGGCGACGGCGCCGAGCTTTCCCAGCATCGTGGCCGCGGGCGAGCACTCCGCGCTGCCCCACGCCGAGCCCCGGGACGTGGCCATCGCCGCCGGCACCTTCGTCACCATCGACATGGGGGCCCTTCTCGACGGCTATTGCTCCGACGTGACCCGGACCTTCGCCACCGGTCGCCTCGACGCCGACGCCCGCGCCGTGTACGACCTGGTGCTCGAGGCCCAGCGGACCGGGCTGAGCGCGCTGCGGCCGGGCCCGACGGGGCGGGAGGTCGACGCCGCCGCCCGGGAGGTCATAGCCGCCGCCGGACACGGCGAGCACTACGGGCACGGCCTGGGCCACGGGGTGGGGCTCGAGGTCCACGAGGGGCCGCGCCTGTCTCGGACGGGCGCCACGGTCTCACTCGAGGCCGGACACGTGGTCACCGTGGAGCCGGGCGTCTACCTCCCCGGCCGCTTCGGGGTTCGGATCGAGGACCTGGTCGTCGTCGTCCCGGGCGGGAACGAGGTGCTGAGCGGTTTCCCGAAGGAGCTAACCGAGGTCGGCTGAGCTCAAGCGGGCGCGCCGGCGCGCCCGGCGGCGGCGCTCTCGGCGCGACGCCCGGCGAGGCCCTCGGCGCGACGCCCGGCGATGCCCTCGGCCCGACGCCCGGCGACGCCCTCGGCCCGACGCTGGAGAAGGCGGGCCAGACCGGGCAGGCGCACGCCGGCGGCGTCCAGCACCGGTCCCGAGCGCCGGGCGAACGACGCCGGCGCGTACAGACGCCAGCTCAGAAGCGCGAACAGCGGCAGCGTCCAGAGCAGGTAGAGGACCGACTGCTGGTCGGGGCGCAGCGAGTTGTTCAAGAGCTCGAAGTCGGTCCAGGTGGCCAGGGCGGCGAACACGGCGATCACCGGCAGGCGCCGCCGTTCGAAGGCCTCCCAGGCGGTGAGCGCCACCAGGAACGGCAGCGCGTAGTACACGACGTTCCAGGGATCGAGCAGGCACCGGGCGAGCATCACCACGCTCAACAGGAGCAGGGCGTCGCGGCCCGCTGCGCCGGCCGGGCGCGCTCGCCGCCACCACCAGAGCGCGGCCAGCGGCAGGCAGCTGAGCACCACCAGGCGATGGGAGATCGGGGCCAGCCATCCCGGGCCCACGCGGTAGACGATCGTGCCCGTCGTCCCGTGCGGGACGAGGTGCTCGGGACCGAAGAACCACCACACCTGCCAGGGATGAAACGCGCCCGCGCCGCTGTTGCCGATGGACGCGGCGGTGCTCACTCCGGAGGCTCCGGAGAGCAGCATCGGCGCGAGCACGAGGAGGGCGGCGCCGCCCGCGATCACGGCGGCCCGGGCGCGGCCGTGGCGAAGGGCGAGCACCACGGGGAGGACTGCCAGCACCGCCCACGCCTTGTTGGCGAGCGCCAGGCCGAGCAAGATGCCGGCCCAGGTCGGGCGCTCCTCGATCGCCGCCATGACGGCGGCCGCGCACAGGCAGGCGCCGAGGAGGTCCTCCGGATGGCCGATCTCGAGCGCGCGCACGGTCACGGGGTTGAGCACGCACAGGGCCAGGGCTACCCAGGCCGCGCGGCGCTGGCCGTCGCGGTCCAGACGCGACCACAGGACCAGTCCGAGGGCCACGGCGGCGAGCAGGCAGGGAACGGCGAAGCTGCGAAACAGCGCCAGGCTTCCCCCGTGCCACAGGGAGGGCAGGAGCGCGAACGGAGCCCTCAGGATCAGCGAACCGCCGTATGCGGGCAGATGGGCCAGGAAAGCCCCGATGTGCCCCGCGCGCAGCGCCTGGAGTGACGGCTCGGCCTCGACCTCATAGTCGGTGAAGGCCATCGTGAGCATGCCCTGCCAGGCCATCAGCCCGCTGGCGAGCAGGGCGAAGACGACCGGCGGCGCGAGACGCGGCACACGGGGGCGCATACCCTCCTCGTATCGACCCCAGCGGTAAGGGCCTTGAACCCCGAAGCGGCTCCCTAGAACCCAGCAACCACGGCCCCCGGCGCCCCCGCGAGGGCCGTCGGGACCCCCGCGAGGTCCCGGCCTGGGCCGGCAGCTTCCTGGCGCTGAGCGCCATCTGGGGGGCGAGCTTCCTGTTCATCAAGGTGGCCGACGACGACGGCTGGTCCCCGTTGCTGGTGGCGCTCGTTCGGGTGGCGGTGGGTAGCGCGGTCCTGGTGGCGGTGCTCCTGCTCCGCCGCGACCGCTTCCCCCGCGGGGCGCGCACGTGGGGCCACCTGGCCGTGGCCGGGGCGCTGTTCAACGCCATCCCCTTCACCCTGTTCGCGTTCAGCGAGACGCGCATCTCGTCGGTGCTGGCCGGGATCTGGAATGCCACCACCCCGCTCAACACGCTGCTCGTAGCGCTGGTGGTCCTCCCCGAGGAGCGGCCCAACCGCTCGCGGGTGCTCGGCCTGGCGGTCGGCTTCGCCGGGGTGGTCCTCGTGCTCGGGCCGTGGCACGGACTCGGCTGCCGGTCGCTGGTCGGCAACCTCGCCGCGTTTGGCGCCGCCGCCTGTTACGGCCTGGGCTTTCCCTACACCCGCCGGTACCTGGCCGGGCGCTCGGAGTCCGGGGTGTCCCTGTCGGCCGCCCAGATGCTGTTGGCGACCCTGCAGCTGGCGCTGGTGGCACCGTGGTTGGCGTCCGGACCAGCTGCCTGGCGCGCTCGCTCGCTGCTCAGCCTCCTGGCCTTGGGGGCGCTGGGCACCGGCGTCGCCTACATCCTCAACTACCGCGTCATCCGAGCCGCGGGCGCAACCGTGGCCTCCACGGTCACCTATCTGATCCCCCTGTTCTCGACCGCCCTGGGGATCATCGTCCTCGGGGAGCGACTGTCGTGGAACCAGCCCGTGGGGGCGGTCGCGGTGCTCGGCGGCGTGGCCATCTCGCAGAGCCTGCTCCGAGGCGGCCGCCGAGCTCGTCGCGCGCCTAAATAGGCGCTCCCGATCTGCCGATACCTCCGGCGTGGTCGGCCCTTGGTGGCGTGTCCTTCCGTGCGAAGGCGGGCGCCGGGTACTGGTTGCGGCGCTCCTGGCGGCGATCCTCGCCGCTGGCTTCGCGACGTCCGCGCGGGCCGCGGCGGCGACGTCCGCGCGGGCCACGCCGACGACGCGCGCGCGGGCCACGCCGACGCCGTCAGCACGGGCCACGCCGACGACGTACGCACGGGCCACGACACCGGCCCACTTCTGGCGCACGCCGGCTCAGGTGATTGCCTTAGCCGACCGCCAGCCGTCGGCCCGCCAGCTGCGTCGGAGCACCCCGGGCGTCTACGCGCGGGCCTACCCCGTGACGCTCGGTCTATGGGCGGTCCAGTACGCGCGCAGGGGCCGGCCCTCCGCTGGCCGGAGGCCGCCGCTGGTGGTGCTCGTCGAGGACCGCAGCGGCGACGTGCTCGAGTGGAGCGCCGCGACCTGGCCTCCCGTGCTCACCACCCTCACGCCGTTCAGGCGTGACGTCGAGCTGGTCGTCCTGGGACTCGGGGTGCTGTTCCTGCTCGCCTTCTTCGACCTGCGGCGCCCGCTGCGGCTGGTGAATCTCGACTTCCTGGTGGTGCTTTCGTTCGGGGCCTCGCTCGCCTTCTTCGACCGCGGCGAGCCGCTGGTGTCGGTGCCGCTCATCTACCCGCCGCTCGTGTACCTACTCGTCAGGCTGCTCATCGCGGGATTTCGCGGAACCCGGGTCCGAGGACCGCTCGTGCCCTGGGCGAGCGAGCGCGTCCTTGGCTTGGCGCTGGTCCTGCTCCTGGCGGCCCGAGTCGCGTTGAATCTCGCCCTCGGTCAGACCAACGACGTGAGCTATGCGTCGGTGTTCGGCGCCAACAGCATCCATCACGGTCTGCCGCTCTACGCCCCGGGCCACACCTACCTGGACACCTACGGACCGATCGCCTACCTGGCCTATCTGCCCTTCGAGCTGGTGTTTCCGCTCGGCGGGTCCTGGCAGCACGACTATCTGTCCGCCGCACATGCGGCGGCCATAACCTTCGACCTCCTGACGGTCCTGGGCCTCTTCCTGCTCGGACGCCGCCTGCGCGCTGGGACAGCGGGGCGCCAGCTCGGGATCACGCTGGCGTTCGCGTGGGCGGCGTGCCCGCTCACGTTCTTCCCGCTGGCGCTCAGCACCAACGACGGCCTGGTCCCGCTGTTCGTCGTCTACGCCCTGCTCGCGCTCAGTTCGCCCGTGCTCCGGGGAGCGCTGCTGGGCCTGGCCGCGGCCGCGAAGTTCGCGCCCCTGGCCCTCGCCGGACTGCTGGCTGCCGGCCGGGGCGAGCGCCGCGCGCGTTCGACGCTGATCTTCGGGCTGGCCATGGCCGTCGTGGTCGGCGCGTCGGTCTGGGCCTACCTGCCCGGCGGCGGGCTGCACGTCTTCTGGAGTCAGACGCTCGGGTTCCAGTTGCGCCGGCACTCGTTCCTCAGCTTGTGGGGCCAGCAGCCCGAGCTTCGCTGGCTGCAGACCGCGCTGAAGGCGGCGACGCTCGTGCTCGCGGCCTCGCTATTCGCGCTGCCGCGGCGTCGGGACACCGTCCAGGTGGCCGCGCTCGCCGGAGCGGTGCTGGTCGCGCTGGAGCTCACGGTCGTGTACTGGAACTTCGTCTACCTGGTGTGGTTCGTCCCGTTCCTGCTCGTCGGCCTGTTCGCCGCCCCCGAGGGGGCGCGGGCGACGTGCTCGGAGACCGATGTCGAGCACCGGGCCCAGCCCGGGCCCGTGGTCATGGAGCCCGTCCCCGCGTAGCGAGCCTGGGAACCTAAGGTGCAGGCGCCACGTGCTTCCCTTCGCCTTCTCGATAGCCGTCCTCAGCCTGGCCCAGGCCCTGGTCGTCGCGCTGCCTCGCGCCGATCCGTTCCCGATGCTGCGACGGCTGCGGGCCGGCGCCTGGGCGGCGATCCCGGCGCTCTCGATCGTCGCGGTCGTGTTCGCGGTGAGCGCCTCGTCGCGCGTCGCCCAGGGGCTGACCTACCTGGCCCTGGTCGCCGTGCCGCCGCTGGCGGCGATCGGGCTGGGCTGGGTTTCTCGGGGGAGCCGCCCGCTCATGGCGCTGGCCGTGGGGCCTCTGTTCGCGCTGGCCTGGGTCGAGCACCGAGCGCTGAGCGGTGAGCTGGCCGGTCTCGTGCTGTCGGGCCTCAGTTGCGTGACGCTCGGCGCCCTGCTCGCGGGCGTGGCTCCGGCCCGGGCTCTGAAGGTGGGCATCGTGCTGATGGCGGCGATCGACACCGGGCTCGTGGTCGCCGACCTCCTTCAGGCCCCCAACCAGGTGCTCAACGCGGCCCATCCGGCTGCGGGCCTGCCCCGTCTTCAGAGGGCGGCGTTCGGTTCGGCGGTGATGGGGTACGGCGACCTGTTCGTGGCCGGTGTCCTCGGGGCGGTCCTGGCCCCGCGCCCCGCGTTTCAACGCCAGGCGGCGCTGGTGGCCGCGGCGCTGGCGCTCGCGTTCGATCTCCTGTTCTTCGTCGTGCGCGAGCTGCCGGCGACGGTGCCGATCGCGCTGACGCTGATCCTGCTCGAGCTGGCTGAGAGGCGCCGGGCCCGGGTGGGGTGGGGCCGGGCGGGCGAGCCGCGAGCCAAGGCGTTTCTCCGGTCAAGCTAGCCTTCGGATCGCATGATCTCCACCAACCAGTTCCGCAACGGAAGCCATATCGAGGTCGAGGGCACGGTGTTCAAGATCCTCGAGTTCCAGCACGTCAAGCCCGGGAAGGGCGGGGCGTTCGTGCGCACCAAGTTGCGGCGCGCCTCCGATGGGGCCGTGATCGATCGCACCTTCCGCGCGGGTGAGAAGTTCCGGCCCGTGCGCACCGAGTCGCGGCGCATGCAATTCCTCTACGGCGACGGCTCCGACGCCCACTTCATGGACGCGGAGTCCTATGAGCAGATCGCCATCCCGGAGGCCGCCGTCGCCGATGCGTTGCGCTGGACCAGGCCGAGTGAGGACGTCGACGTCCTGTTCATAGACGATGCGCCTTCCGATCTTCAGCTTCCCAGCGCGGTGGACCTCGAGGTGGCGGAAACCGACCCCGGGGTGCGAGGCGACACCGCCTCGGGGGGAGGAACCAAGCCGGCGACGCTCGAGACGGGCGCGCGGATCCAGGTTCCGCTGTTCGTCAACGTGGGGGACCGGGTGCGGGTGGACACGCGCAGCGGCGAATACGTCTCCCGGGCCTAGGAGCCCGATGCGGCGGTCCGAGCAGCGACAGGCGGCCGTAGTCGCCCTGTATCAGCATGAGGTCACGGGTCGCCCGCTGCAGGAGACGCTGGGCGGCGACGCACACCCGCTCACTCGATCGCTGGCCGAGGCGGTCGCCGAGCACGGGGCCGAGCTGGACGGCGTCATATCACGCTACTCCGAGGGTTGGGCGCTGGAGCGGATCGCACCGCTGGAGCGGAGCATCATGCGGGTGGCGCTGGTGGAGATCCTGTATCCGGGCGCCGTTCCGGCCGAGGTCCCGATCCCGGCGGAGGGCGCGATCGACCAGGCGGTCCAGACCGCCAAGGTGTTCTGTGGGACACAGGCGCCCGGCTTCGTGAACGGCATCCTGGCGGCGGTGCTCCGCGAGGTGCGCGAGAATGGCGGCCTCGCGGCGCCGAGTGAGGGAAGCGAGGGTAAGTGACCGACACGCTGGACGACCTGATTGGACGCCTGGAGCGAGCAGCCGAGCAGCTGCGCTCGGGCGAGCTGTCGCCCGATGCGGCGGCCACCCTGGTCGAGGATTGCGCCGCGATGGCCGGGGAGGCCGGGGCTGAGCTGGACCGGCTGGCGCGCGAATCCACCCAACCGCACCCGGGCCAGGACAGCCTCCTGTAACTATGGCGCGCGCCCGGACGGGTAACGCGCCGCTGGTGCCCTACCCCGATCACCTGCGGGCCGAGATCGAGCGCTATCTCGAGGATCTGCGCTTCTCCGAGGACCCCCTCACCGATGGGCTCGAGGAGGCGATGCGCTACTCGCTGCTGGCCGGCGGCAAGCGGATACGCCCCGTGCTGGCGCTGGCGACGGCGCGCGCGGTCGGTCTGGAGACGGCCGCCGTCCTGCCGCTGGCTGCCGCCATCGAGCTCATACACACCTACTCCCTGATCCACGACGACCTGCCCGCCATGGACGACGACGAGCTGCGCCGGGGGCGCCCAACCTGCCATGTGGCATACGGCGAGCACGTCGCCATCCTGGCCGGCGACGGGCTCTACGCCGAGGCCTTCCGGCACCTCCTGAGCCAGACCAAGGTCCCGGCCGAGCGGCTGGTCGCGGCCGCGGCCGAGCTGGCCGCCGCCACCGGGGTAACGGGGATGGTCGGGGGCCAGTACCTCGACGTCACCGCTGGGGCACCCGAAGGGCCCGACGGGCTCCGCCGGCTCCACGGGCTGAAGACCGGCCGCCTGATCGGGGCATCCGTGGAGTGCGTCCTGAAGCTGGCCGGCCCGGCCGGGCATGACACAATGGACTTTCGCCGTTTTGCGACGGAGCTAGGGGTGCTGTTCCAGATCGTGGACGACATACTCGACGTGACCGGAACCGACGCCGCCTTAGGCAAGCCCCACGGCTCAGACGAGCGCCACGGCAAGCGCACGTACGTCAGCGAGTTCGGGCTGGCGGGGGCGCGGACCATGGCGGCGGAGTCGCACGCCCGAGCCCGCGCCGCGCTGACGGAGGCCGCGCCGGCGGGGGCGCCCGAGCTCGAGCAGATCACCGACTTCATCTACACGCGAACGTCATAACCCCAGCCGGAGCCCGAAGGGCGGAGGCCATCTTCCTCATCTCATACCCATGACGCGCCTACTCGACGCCATCGACCGACCCCAGGACCTGCACGAGCTCACCGACGACCAGCTCGCCACGCTGGCCCAGGAGGTGCGCGAGCACATCATCGACACGGTGGGGGAGATCGGCGGGCACTTCGGGGCCAACCTGGGGACCTGCGAGCTGGCCGTGGCGCTGCACTCGCTGCTGGATTCGCCGCGCGACAAGATCGTCTGGGACGTGGGTCATCAGGCCTACCCGCACAAGGTGCTCACCGGCCGGCGCGACGCCCTCGCCACCATCCGCCAGTACGAGGGCCTGGCGCCCTTCTGCTCGATCGCCGAGTCCGAGCACGACATCATGGGCGCCGGGCACGCGTCGACCTCGGTGGGCTACGCGGTGGGCATCAAGGAAGGGATGCGACTGCGCGGCGAGCCCGACGCCGGGAAGGTGGTCGCGGTGATCGGCGATGGGGCGATGACCGGCGGCGTCGCCTTCGAGGCGATCCACCTGGCCGGAGGACTGGGAACCCCGATCGTGGTGGTGCTCAACGACAACGGCATGTCGATCGCGCCCAACGTGGGCGCGCTTTCGCGTTACTTCAATCGCGTGCGCCTGAACCCGCGCCTGTGGCACGCGCGCGAGGGAGTCGAGGGCGGACTGACGAAGCTGCCGGGCGGCATCGGGTCGGCCTTCGAACGTCTCGGGCCCCAGCTCAAGGAGTCGATCAAGGCGTTCTGGGCTCCGGGGCTGTGGTGGGAAGAGCTCGACTGGGCCTACACCGGGGTGATCGACGGACACGACGTCCACGCCCTGCGCATCGCGCTGCGCGAAGCGCTGGCGGCCGAGCGTCCGGTGGTGGTGCACATCGCCACGGTCAAGGGCAAGGGCTTCGCCCCGGCCGAGGAGGGCGGGCTGGAGGGCATGGAGAAGTGGCACGCAGCCAAGCCCAATTCGATCGCCAACGGCGCGCCCGCTCCGGCGAAGCCGGCCCAGAAGAAGGACGCCGGCTCGCGTCCGGCGCCGCCCCAGTACACGACCGTGTTCGGCGAGGCCCTGGTCAAGGAGTGCGAGCGCGACCCGCGGGTGGTGGGGATCACGGCCGCGATGAACTCGGGCACCGGGCTGAACATCCTGCAGAAGGAGATACCGGACCACTACTTCGATGTCGGAATCGCCGAGCAGGACGCGGTTCTGTTCGCCGCCGGACTCGCTCTGGAGGGAGTCAAGCCGGTCGCGGCGATCTACTCGACCTTCTTGCAGCGGGCCTACGACCAGATCGTCCACGACGTGTGCCTGCAGGGTCTCAACGTGGTCTTCGCGATGGACCGGGCCGGGCTGGTGGGCGACGACGGACCCACCCACCACGGCGCGTTCGACATCGCCTACCTGCGGTGCTTGCCCAACATCGTCCTGATGGCCCCGCGCGACGAGGCCATGCTGGTCGACATGCTGCGCACGGCGCTGACCTACGACGACGGGCCGATCGCCCTGCGCTACCCGCGCGGCGAGGCGGTGGGCGTGCCCGTGCCCGACGTCCCGAGCGTGATCCCGATCGGCGCCGGCGAGATCCTCCGCGAGGGCGAGCGGGTGGCGGTCGTGGGATACGGAACGGGTGTGGGCAAGGCGCTCGAGGCGGCTGCGATCCTGCGCCGGCACGACCTGACGGTGACCGTCGCCGACGCGCGCTTCGCCAAGCCGATCGACGCGGGGCTGATGGCTCAGCTCGCGGCCGAGCACGACCTGCTCGTGACGGTCGAGGAAGGGGTGCTGGCCGGCGGTTTCGGAAGCGCCGTGTGGGAGACGCTCTCCGAGGCGGGGGCCGCGCCGCGCATCCTGCGCGTGGGGCTGCCCGACCGCTACGTCACCCACGGCAAGCCCGCGCTCCTTCACAGCGAGGTGGGCTACACCGGCCAGCGGATCGCCGAGCGCATCGAGGCGGCCATCCGCGACCCGCGTTCCGCTCTGGCCGGCGCCTGAGTCTCAGCGGCGCCCCTGATTCTCGGCGGCGCCCCGGGTCCGTCGGGCCGGCGCGCCAGGTCGGGTGGGCGGACCGGTTACGGTGTCGCCGATGGCCAAGGTGCGCCTCGATGCCTTGCTCGCCCGCCGGGGGCTGTTCGAGTCGCGCAGCCGGGCGGCGTCCGCCGTGCTGGCCGGCGAGGTCGTGCTCGGTCGCGGCCGGCAGCGCGCCGAGAAGCCCGGCGCGCTGGTGGACGAGGGCGTCGAGGTCGAGGTCCTCGAGCGCGCGGCCTACGTCTCGCGCGGGGGCATCAAGCTGGCCAACGCCCTGGTGCGGACGGGACTGCCGGTAGCCGACCGCCAGGCGATCGACGTGGGTGCCGGAACCGGTGGGTTCACCGACTGCCTGCTTCAACGCGGTGCGCGCCGGGTGGTGGCCGTGGACGTCGGATACGGAGGATTTGATTGGCGCTTGCGCAACGACCCGCGCGTAACCGTCATCGAGCGCTGCAACGCGCGCTCGCTGCAACGCGCGATGCTGCCCTTCACCCCCGACCTGGCGGTGGTGGACGTGTCGTTCATATCGGTGGTCAAGGTGCTCGAGGCGGTGCTCGCGTGCCTGGAGGCGCGCTTCGACTGTCTCGCCCTGGTCAAGCCGCAGTTCGAGGTGGGTCGTGAGCTCGTCGGTCGCGGGGGAGTGGTGCGCGACTCCGACGCGCGGCGGGGCGCGCTGGTCGCGGTGGGAGAGGCGGTCCGGGGGCTGGGAGCTTCGGTGCTGGGATTTGCCTCGTCGGGCCTGCCCGGGCCCAAGGGGAACCTCGAGACGTTCGTATGGCTGAGCGAGGCGGGCCGGGCCGGGGCGGCACGGGAGCGTGGTGACGTGGAGCGCATGGCCGAAGCGGCTGAGCCGCGCGGGGCCGGACGGGGGGCGGCGTGAGCGCGAGCCGGGTCTTCGCGGTCATCACCCACCGGCGCCCCGACGAGACCGGGCCGGTCCTGCGCGAGCTCGTCGCCATGGCTAGGGAAGCAGGGGTGGAGCTGCTCCTCGACCGCGAGGAGGCGAGCAAGCACGGACTCGAAGCGGCCCCCGGGGTGCGGGTGGCCGACTCCGACCCCGACGGCGTCGAGCTGTGCGTGGTCCTGGGCGGGGACGGGACGATCCTCAGAGCGCTGCGGCGTTGGGGTCGCGACGTGCCGGTGATCGCGATCAACTTCGGTGAGGTCGGGTTCCTGGCCACGATCGACCGGGAGGGCGCGACCGAGGGGCTCCGCCGGGCGATCGCGGGCGACTTCGAGTTGATGGAGCTACCCGGGATCGCGCTCGAGCTCGCCGGCGAGTCGGAGGTGGCGATCAACGACATCTCCTTGCACCGCCGGGTCGGAGAGCGCGTGGCCGAGCTCGCCTACGACATAGACGATGTGGAGGTCGGCTGCGTTCGCTGCGACGGGCTGGTGGTGGCCACCCCGGCCGGATCCACCGGCTACAACCTGGCCAACGGCGGACCGGTGCTGGCCTGGGGGGTGGAGGGGTTCGTGGTGTCGTTCATTGCGCCGCACACGCTGACCGCGCGCGCCCTGGTCGTCGCTCCCGTGGACGTCATCACGATCTACAACCGATCGTGGGCGCCGGTGGACGCCACCGTCGACGGGCAACCGGTGGGCGAGGTCGCGCCCGGGGAGTCGGTGCGGGGCCGATTCGTCCAGCACGCGGGAAGCCTGGCCCAGCTCCCGGGGTCGTCCTTCTACCGCCGGCTGCGGGACAAGTTCGGGCGGCTGTCGAGGTAGGACGCACGAATCCGTCGGTGTCCGCTGGTAGACCTGCGGATTGTGCTGCTGGAGCTGCGCGTCGAGAACCTGCTGCTGATCGAGGCCGCCGAGCTGAGGCTGGGGCTGGGTCTGAACGTGCTCACCGGCGAGACCGGGGCCGGCAAGACGATTCTCGCCCATGCGCTCGACCTCCTCCTGGGGGGCCGACCGCGGGCCGGGATCGTCCGACCGGGCGCGGCTGAGGCGTACATCGAGGGCGTCTTCGAGCTCCCCCGCGACCTCGATCCCGCATTCGCCGAGCGGGTGCCGGCCGGGGCTGAGGAACTGGTGCTCGCGCGCCGGGTGGGCGAGGACGGGCGCACGCGCGCCTACCTCAACGGCCGCACGGCCACGGTGGGCGACCTGCGTGAGATCGGCGCCGGGATGATCGCCTTCTACGGCCAGCACGAGCACCGGCGCCTGACGATGGCGTCGGCGCAGCTCGACATCCTCGACAGCTTCTGCGGTCACGACCAGCTCGGAGACCGCGAGGCCAGTGCGGCCGCCCACGCTCGAGTGCGAGAGCTCGGGGCCCGGCTCGACGAGCTTCGTGAGAGCGTGGGCTCGCGCGAGCGCGAGCTCGATCTGCTCCAGTTCGAGCTCGACGAGATCGAGGCGGCCGCGCCCGAGGAGGCGGAATACGAACGGCTCCGGGCCGACCGTGAGCGGCTGCGCCACCTCGAATTGCTCCGGCAGGGGGCGGGAAGCGCGGCCGGCGCCCTGGTCGCCGGCGCCCTCGGGGGCGCTGACACCGGCGGCGAGGGGCAGGCGGCGAGCGCCTTGGTCGCGCAGGCCGTGGCTGCGCTGGAGGGCGTCGCGGGGGTGGACCCCGGACTCGACGCACTGACCGAGCGCTGCCGCGGGCTGCTGATCGAGACCGAGGATGTCGGATCCGAGCTCGCCCGCTACCTGGACGCGCTCGAGTCGGAGCCGGGGGGCCTCGAGGCGGTTGAGGAGCGCCTGAGCGTGCTCGAGCGGCTTATGCGCAAGCACGGCGGGACGATCGCCGCGGTGCTGGCTCGGGCTGAGCAGTGCCGCACCCGTCGAGACGAGCTTTCGGCGACCGAGGTGAGACTCGAGCAGGCCCAGGCCGAGCTCGACGAGGCCGGCGAGCGCCTGCAGGCCCACAGTCGGGCGCTCCGTGGGCGCCGCCGCGACACCGGTCCGCGCCTGGCCTCCGAGGTCCGCCGCCGCCTGGCGGCTCTGGCCATGGAGGGGGCGAGCTTCGAGGTCGTCCTGCACGAGCGCGAGCCCGGGCCGACCGGCGCCGACGAGGTCGAGTTCGTCCTGGCTGCCAACTCGGGAGTGCCCGCCGGCCCGGTCCGCGACATCGCGTCCGGGGGCGAGCTCTCGCGGGTGATGCTGGCTCTGATGGGAGCGGCGCACAGGACCAAGAGCGATCGCGGGCGCACGCGCGCCACTATCGTGTTCGACGAGGTGGACGCGGGCATCGGTGGACACGCGGCGCGAGCCGTGGGTGAGCAGCTCCGCGCGCTGGCCGGCCACCGCCAGATCCTGTGCATCACCCATCTGCCCCAGGTCGCCTCGCTGGCCGAGCGGCACTTCTCCATCACCAAGGAGGCGGACCGCAGGCCGGCCCGGGCCGCGGTGCGCGAGCTGACCGAGCCCGAGGTGGTGGCCGAGCTCGTGCGCATGCTTGGGTCCGACAGCTCCGACGTGGCCGCGCGCCGGCACGCGTCGCGGCTGCGCCGGGCGGCCTGACGTCTCGGGGCTCGTGGGGGCAGGGCTGGGGCGGTGGTCCCGCGCGCGGTCACGGGCGGGCCCTGTCCGCCTCCGGCGCTACGGTGGCTCGGTGCAGGCGATACCCGTCCCGATGAGCGTTCACACCTCGATTGGGATCGCGCCAGCGAGCACGATCGGCGGCGATTTTCGTTCAATGTGCGCTCTAGCCCCGGCCGCGGCAATTCGCCGTCGCCTAGACTCAGGCACAAGACCACTGCATGCCTGACGCCGCCCGCTCAACTCGCTTCATCTTCGTGACCGGTGGCGTCGTCTCCTCGCTGGGGAAGGGAATCGCGGCCGCTTCGATCGGACGGCTGCTGGTGTCGCGGGGCCTGAGCGTCGGCCTTCAGAAGTTCGATCCCTACATCAACGTCGACCCGGGCACCATGTCCCCGTACCAGCACGGGGAGGTGTTCGTCACCGAGGACGGCGCCGAGACGGACCTCGACCTCGGACACTACGAACGCTTCACCGACGTCAACACCACGCGCGCCTCCAACGTGACCGCGGGGGGCGTCTACAACACCGTGATCCGTCGCGAACGGCGCGGCGACTACCTGGGCGCCACCGTTCAGGTCGTGCCCCATATCACCGACGAGATCAAACAGCGCATCCTGTTGATCGCCGAGACCAACGACGTCGATGTGGTGATCACCGAGATCGGTGGCACGGTGGGCGACATCGAGTCGCTGCCGTTCCTGGAGGCGATTCGCCAGTTCC
This sequence comes from Solirubrobacteraceae bacterium, assembly GCA_035938095.1. Classification (GTDB taxonomy): domain Bacteria; phylum Actinomycetota; class Thermoleophilia; order Solirubrobacterales; family Solirubrobacteraceae; genus AC-64. The sequence continues at coordinate 9,862 of DASZHF010000221.1, read as the reverse complement.
CCGTCGACGTCGGACGGCGAAACTGCATGTTCATTCATCTGACGTTGGTCCCCTACATCGGGCACGCGGGCGAACTGAAGACCAAGCCCACCCAGCACTCGGTGAACGAGTTGCGCCGCATTGGTATCGCGCCCGACATGGTGGTGTGTCGCTCGGAGTCCGCCCTGGGGCAGGAGATCCGCAAGAAGATCGCGCTGTTCGCGAGCCTCCCTGTCGAGGCCGTGGTGTCCGCGCGCGACGTCGACAACATCTACAAGGTCCCCCTGGTCTTCCGCGACGAGGGCGTGGATGACTTCGTCCTCGAGCACTTCGGCGTCGACGCCCTGCCGCCCGAGCTCTCGGCCTGGCGCAGCCTCACCCAGCGCGCCGACGAGGTGCGCACCCCCGTGCGCATCGCGCTGGTGGGCAAGTACGTCCGGCTCGAGGACGCGTACCTGTCCGTCTCGGAGGCGCTGCGCCACGCGGGAGTCCTGCACGGGTGCGCGGTCGACATCGACTGGATCGACTCCGAGACGGTCGACCCACGTGAGGGCGGCGAGGACGGCAGCACGGCGCTCGACCGGCTGCGCCGGGCCGACGGCATCCTGATTCCGGGCGGGTTCGGAGGACGAGGGATCGAGGGGAAGATCGGCGCCGCTCAGGTGGCGCGCGAGAATGAAATCCCCTACCTGGGCATCTGTCTCGGGATGCAGATCGCGGTCGCTGAATTCGCGCGCCACGTCGCCGGTATGGAGGGGGCCAACTCGACCGAGTTCGATCCCGAGACCCCGTTCCCCGTGATCGACCTGCTCCCCGAGCAGAAGGAAGTGGCGGACCTGGGCGGCACGATGCGGCTGGGCGCCGACCCGGTCAAGCTCCATCCCGGCACCCGAGTCCGGGAGCTCTACAGCGAAGCGGTCATCTACGAACGCCACCGTCACCGCTACGAGGTCAACCTGATCCTGCGCAAGCGCCTTGAGGCCGCCGGCCTGCGGGTCTCGGGGACCTCGCCGGATGAGCGACTGGTGGAGATAGTGGAGCTCGACGACCACCCGTTCTTCGTCGCCTCGCAGTTTCACCCGGAATTCAAGTCGCGTCCGGAGCGGCCGGCTCCGCTGTTCGCCGGGTTCGTCGCCGCGGCGCTCCAGCGGGCGGAACGGCGCCAAGCTGAAGCTCCGCCGGCCCACTCGGCCGCCGGTGCGGAATCGTCGCGTTTCTCGCGGTCGTGACTCGCGCGACGGAGGCCGAGCGCCGCCGCCTTCACGACGACTTCACCCACCTGTGCCGGATCCCGAGCCCGTTTGGCTACGAGCGGGCGTGCGCGGATGCGGTGAGGGTCCGCCTGGAGGAGCTCGGCCTGGAGGTCTCCGAGGACGATGCCGCGGAGCCCACGGGAGCCGAGTGCGGGAACCTGCTCACCCGCCTGCCCGGCTCCTCGTCGCGAAGCGTGCTGCTGTGCGCCCACCTGGACACCGTCCCGGTCGAGGCCGAGATCGAGCCGGTTATCGTCGACGACGGGTGGGAGAACGCCCACGACGCGATCCTCGGTGCCGACAACAAGGCGGCCGTGGCCGTGCTCCTGGGCCTGGCCCGCCGCTTCCACGCACAGCCGCCGCCGATCGGCCTCGAGCTGCTGTTCACGGTCTCCGAGGAGAACGCTCTGGCCGGAGCCAAGGCCTTCGACCTCTCGCGGCTCTCCAGCGACTACGGGTACGTCTTCGATCACGCGTCGCCGATCGGGGAGATCGTGATCGCGTCGCCCACCTACTATCGCCTCGAGGCGTGGTTCCGCGGGACCGCCGCTCATGCCGGGATCCGTCCCGAGGACGGCCGGAGCGCGATCGTGGCCGCGGCCCGTGCCATCTCCTCGATGTCGCTCGGCCGCCTCGACCCCGAGACCACGGCCAACATCGGTACGGTTCGCGGAGGCAACGGGTCCACCAATGTCGTGCCCGATCATTGCCAGGTCCTGGGCGAGGCGCGAAGCCTCGACCGCCACCGGGTCGAGAGCGTGATGTCGGAGATGGTCGATCGTGTCTACGACGCGGCCAACGTGCCCGAGTGCCAGTGCGACGTGGACATCACCGTCGAGCGGCTGTTCGACGGATATCGCACGCGCCCCTCGGCGCCGCACATCGTGGTCGCAGAGCGGGCGCTGCGCGCGTGCGGATACGACCCGCAGCCGATCGCAACGGGCGGAGGGTCCGACGCGAACGCGTTCGAGGCCGCCGGCTTTCAGTGCGCGAACCTGGCCAATGGCACGCTGCGAAACCACCAGCCGGATGAGCGGGTCAGCTTCGCCGCGCTGGAGGGGATGCTCGACGTCGCGCTCGCTCTGATCGAGGAAGCAGCGGTCGCGCCCCAATCGGAGACCGCGTCCGAACAAGAGCCCACACGGGAGGCGGCGGGGGCCGAGAAATGACGCCGCCGTGATCTTCCTCCCACGGGCCCGATGAGCGACGCGAGCCAGTTCGAGCCACTCGGCGGGCACAACGCATACGAGGGGCGGCTGTTCACCGTCCGGATCGAGCGCTTCCGCTACCCGGACGGCGAGGAGGTCACGCGGGACGTCGTGCACCACCAGGGCGCGGTCGGGGTCGTCGCGCACGACGACCTTCACCTCTGGCTCGTGCGCCAGCCGCGCGAGGCCGTCGGGGACCCAGGGCTGCTCGAGATCCCCGCCGGGCGGCTGGACGTGGAGGGCGAGTCCCCGCTCGAGGCCGCCCAGCGCGAGCTGGCCGAGGAGATCGGCAAGTCCGCGCGCAACTGGGAGGAGCTCGGGTCCTATTACTCGAGCCCGGGCTTCACCGACGAACGCGTGTATCTCTACCTGGCGACGGGACTGGGTGACGCCTCCGCGCAGGCAGAGGACAACGAGCGCATCGAAGTCGTGCCCTGGCCGCTCGAGCGCCTCGAGGACGCGATCGAGGCGAGCGAGGACGCGAAGACCCTGATCGGATTGCTGCTGCTGCGCCACCGCCGGGGCGGCTGAGCAGCGCCGCGCGTCAGGCCGGCGCGCTCGGCGCGGCTGCGCCTCACGCCGGCGCGGTCGCGCCTCAGGCCGGCGCGAACACCTCGATTCCGGCCGCGGTAACCGGAACGAACACGTGCCCGTTCTTGGGGTCGACCGCGACCGAGTGCGACTCCCCGGAGATGGTCACGTTGACGATCCACTTGCCGGTGGCGGCGTCGACCACCGCCAACACCGGTGTCCCCGTCTTGGCGTCGTCGCCGGGGAAGTACCAGCGATTGTCAGCGGGGTTGAACCACACCTCGTCCCCGTTGCCGACCTGCGTGATCCTCGTGACCTGACCCGAGCTGGCGTCGAGGATGGCGCCGATCAGCTTCGGCTTCATCTGCTGACATCCCACCATGAAGCGGTTGTTGAGCCCCAGCGATAGGCCCGTGGGCTGGCATCCTCGAATCGGGTACACCTTGGTGATCTTCATCGTGACCGGGTCGATCCGATCGACCTCGCCCGTGGGGTTGGCAGTGGTCATGGGGACGGACTGATAGAAGCTCCCGTCCGCCGGGTTGTATGCGGGCTGCTCCAGTCCGCCGGTCGCTTGCGGCATCGGGATCTTCCCGATCACCTTCCGGCCTGGAACCGAGATGAACGTCAGGAATGGCGGCGTGTCGTTGTCGTTGGCGACCAGCATGACCTGGTCCTTGGGGTCGTAGCCAACCTCGTCCACCCGGTTGTAGCCCTTACCCCCCGTGGAAATCGAGGCGACGATCTTGCTCGTGGCCAGGTCGACCACGCGCATCTTGCTCTTCGCGTCCGCCACCCAGAGCTCGTTTCGCGACGGGATCTCGAGAATGCCGTCCGGGCCCGACGTCGCATCCACGCCGTGGGTGCCGATGAAGCCGTGGATCGACTTGACCAGCCTGTCGGTCCTGGCGTCGACGACGTCGACGGTCGCGTTCGTGCGGTCGGTCAGGTAGTAGGTCTCGGAAGCGGGGTCGACCCAGCCGATGTCGTAGGCCTCGGCACCCTTGAAGGGGGCCGGTGGCGCGATGGTGGCGATCTTCCTATAGGTCGTGCTGATCGGCTTGGCGGCCGCGGGGGGCGTGGAGGTCGACTTGGACTTCGAGCTCGACTTGGACTTCGAGCTCGACCCGCAGCCGGACATCAGGATCGCCGCCAGTAGGGGTGCGCCGATCGCCACTAACTGCGCCCGTCGGTCTCTCACGGCCGCGAAGCATGCCAGGCCCGGGCGTCGCGAGCGGGCCGCTCGTCGGCGGCCTTGAGCGCGCAGGCGGTGAACGGGGCTTTGCAGCGCCCAGGAGCGGCCCTCGCCACCCCGAACCATCCATGAGCGATGGCGATTACCGTGCCGGCTCGTCCCCGGGGCTCGACGAGCGCTGCCCCCAACCCGCCCGACGCCGCGGGCGGCTCTGACGCGCAGGGCGCCGCCGGCGCCGCGGGCGCCCCCGACGCCCAGGGCGCTCCCGACACCCGCTTCGAGGGACTCGTGCTCGACTTCCTCGCCTACCTCGAGTTCGAGCGCGGGCTGTCGCGCAACACGCTCGAGGCCTACCGCTCGGACCTGCTCCAGTACGGCAGCTTCCTCGGGCACCGGGGTCGCGACGCGCTGGATGTCGAGCACAGCGATCTGGCGGCGTTCCTGGCCAACCTGGCCACCGGGGATGAGGACCGCCCGGCGGCCTCGCCGGCCACGCTGCAACGCAAGTCGGCCTGCCTGCGCTCGTTCTACCGCCATCTGCGCCGGGAGGGCCTGCTCGAGCGAGATCCCACCGCCGATCTGCGCAGCCCCAGGCGCAGCCAGCGCCTGCCCCACGTCCTCACCCGCGACGAGGTCAATCGCCTCCTGGGCGCCCCGTCGGGCACCCGGCCGGCCGCCCTGCGCGACCGGTCGCTGCTCGAGCTGATGTACGCGTGCGGGCTGCGGGCCTCGGAGGTCATCGATCTCCAGCTCGCAGACGTCGACCTGGAGGAGGGCGTCCTGCGGGCGCGCGGCAAGGGCTCCAAGGAGCGCATCGTTCCGATCGGGCGCGCCGCCGCGACCGCCCTGACCGCCTATCTCGGCCGCGGGCGGCCGGCGCTGGTGGGCACGCGCCAGGAGCCCCACCTGTTCGTCAACCAGCGCGGCACCGGCCTCACGCGGCAGGGCCTCTACAAGATCGTGCAGGGACACGCGGCGCGGGTGGGACTGGAGGGGAAGATGAGCCCGCATACGCTGCGCCACACCTTCGCCACCCATCTGCTCGCCGGAGGCTGCGACCTGCGCGCGCTCCAGGAGATGCTCGGCCATGCCGACATCGCAACCACGCAGGTCTACACCCACCTGTCGAACGATCGCCTGCGCGACGTCTACTTCTCGGCCCATCCGCGCGCGAGCGCGAGCGCGAGAGCCCGCGCCAGCTAGCCATTCAGGACCCCCGTGCCGGGCGGAGCGACGGACCTCGACACGCCGACCGGCGCTCTGCTTAGCTCGGGTCGTGAGGCGCAGCCGTCCGGGCCGGGTGTGGGTGTTCGTCGCGCTCGTTGCGCCCTTGTTGTTGATTTCCGTCAAGGCCGCGTCGGCCGGCGCCTCGCTGGGCGCGCTCGGGCACCAGGGCCGCTGGCTGACCGATACCCAGGGGCGGGTGGTGATCGTCCGGGGCCTGCAGGAATGGGGTCCGAACGGGTCGCTCGCGGGTCCCCTGCCGTTCGGCCATCGTCTGCCGGGCGCGCTCGGGTACGACGCCGACGACGCTCAGTTCCTGGCCGCGAACGGCTTCAACGTCATGCGCCTGAGCCTGTCGTACTGGGAGTACGCCCCCGGTCGCTACGACGACGGCTATCTCGATGGGTTCGCCGCGTTCATCCGGCAACTCGACGCCGCCGGCGTCTACAGCCTCGTCGATCTTCAGCAGGCGATCTATGGCCCGCATTTCAGCGGCGGGGAGGGCTTCCCGGAATGGATGACGTTGACCGACGGCCTACCCAACCAGCCCGACTCGGGCTATCCGAGCTCCTACTACAGCAACCCGTCCGAGAACCGCGCGTGGGACAACTTCTGGGCCAACAAGCCGGCCTCGGACGGCGTCGGCCTGCAGGATCACGTCGCGGCGGGCTGGCGCCACCTCGCTCAACGGTTCGCGGCCGTGCCGGGGATCCTCGGGTACGACCTGCTCAACGAGCCGTGGCCGGGGACTCCCTGGCAAACCTGTGCCGGGCTGACGGGCTGCGCACCGGGCGGTTTCGACGAGGCCAGTCTCGCGCCGTTCACGGCGCACGTGCTGCGCGCGATCCGCCAGGCCGACCAGACGCGGCTGGTCGTCTACGAGCCCAACCTGGAGTTCGACTTCAGCCCTGACACTCGCATCACGCCGCCCGGAGATGCCCACGCGGTCTTCGGGTTTCACGACTACTGCCTGGGAGGCGCGGTCCCGGGCGGGGCAGAGTCCGACAGCTGCGCCATGCCCGAGGACCAGGTCCTAAAGAACGCGGTCGCGTACGCGCAACGGTCCGGAGACGCCCTCATGCTCGGGGAATGGGGCGGGCAGTCGGGACCGCTCGACACGGCCCGGATCGCCAGCCTCGCGGATCAGTACATGCTCCCTTGGAGCAACTGGGCCTACGGCGCCGTCGTCCGGGACCCGAAGCTGCCGCCCACCGGCGCCAACGTCGACACCGCCAAGCTCAAGCTCCTCGTCCGCCCCTACCCTCAGCGCACCGCCGGCACGCCGATCGCCTGGAGCTATGACCCCACCACGAGGGGCTTCTCGTTCGACTACGCCGCCGTGGCGCCGGACGGCAGGCCCGCGCCGGGTGCGCCCACCGAGGTCTTCATCCCGGCTCTGCAGTACCCCAACGGCTATCACGTCTCGGTCTCGGGCGCCGCCGTGACGTCGTCACCGACTGCGGGCCTCCTGTCCCTGTGCAACCTGCCGGGCGCCACGCGCGTCTCGGTCCGCGTCACCCCAGACCCATCCGGCTCGACCGACGCGCCGACCACCAGCTCGGCGACCGCGAGCTGCCCCTCGCCCCAGCAGTCCGCAAGCTCCGAGTCGAGCACCTCGCTCACGCCCGTGGGCGCCCCGGTGACGATCGGCCGCGCGGGAACTACCGTCACTGCCGCGGGCGGCCTGCAGGTCCGCACGCCCTCGACGCGTCGATGCGCGAACCGGCACCGCTTCACGATCCACCTCACGCGCCGGCCCGGCCTCCGCGTACGCAGCGCGGTGGTCATCTTCCGCGGCCGGCGCATCCGACTTCACTTCGGCCGCCGTCTCACCACCGCCCTGCGCCTCCACCACGTGCCCGCCAGTACCTTCCACATCCAGATCGTCGTTCGCTACCACGCACGCGGCCGCGACTACACGCTTCGAGTCACGCGCGCATACCGGCCGTGCATTCGCCGGCGGTCCGCGGCCCTGCCCTAGCTGCGCCGGCGCTCCGGGGGAGGCTTGCGCAGATGGGCGGTCGCCTCCTGGGGCGGGAAGTCGCGGCGCAGGCACTCGACCAGGATCACGTCGCGGTGGGCGCCGAACGCGAAGGCCGCCTCGTGTTCGACGCCGACGACACGCGCGCCGAGCGGCGCCGCCATCTCCTCGACCAACGTGCCGACGCCCTCGTTGAATACGAGGGCGCGGAGGGTGAGGCGGTTGAGCCACAGCACATCGAACGCGTAGGCGCCGATCAGGGGGACTGCCTCGCGCGTGTAGCCCTGGGCTCGGTCGGCGGGATCGAGGATCAGCACACTCAACTCGGCCGACGCCGTGGGCCAGCTGAAGGGCGACAGAAACGCCTCGCCGACAAACCGGTCGTCGTCGATCATGCGAATGTCGAAGTGGACGCGGGTACGGTCGGCGATGCCGGCGTACATCACTTCGCGCTGCTCCCTCGACACGGGCGGGAGCGCGATGTCGCGGGGAAAGCGGGGCGATGCGCTCGCCCACATCATGACCTCGAGCTCGAGGTCGTTGAGCAGCTCCCAACGGCTGATGAACTCCTCGCGCTCCGTCGCGCACAGCCCGATGGTGGCGCCCTTGACTATCCATGTCCGGCCGGGCACGGTTCCGTCTCCTCTTCCTCGCGGGCAAGACTACCGCACGGTCTCGGAGCTAGCATCGGGTCCGCCGCACGCTCCCGGAGCTAGCATCGGGACGGTGCACCTCATCAAACGCCCCTCGCTCGGGCTCGCGCTCGTGCTCGGGCTCGTGCTCACGCTCGCTGCGGCCGGCTGCGGCGACAGCCGCACCGCGCCCCCCTACGTCGCCGCCACGGCTGCGCCGAACGGGTTCTCGCGGGCGAGCTTCCCGGCCGACGGCGTGAGCTTCCGGGCCCCAACCAACTGGGCCCTGACCTCCGGACATCCGCCCCAGATAGCGACCGTTCACGACGGGCTGGCGACGCTCGCCATCTGGCGTTACCCGCGCACGCAGCCGCTGCCGGTCTCCCAAGCCCAGCTGCGCGCCGTGCTCCCGGCGCTACTGGGCGCGGTCCGGGCCCGTGATCCCACCTTCAGCGTGATCATGGCGCGCCCGACCGTGTTCGCTCGCAGCCCCGCGATCGAGCTGACCGGGCTCGAGACGATCGCCGGGGCCCTCCGTCACGTGCGCTCGATCCACGTCTTCCATGCGGGCGCCGAGCTCGTGCTGGACGCCTTCGCCCCGCCGAGCGACTTCGCGCGCGTCGATCGGCTGGCGTTCCAGCCCCTGCTGCACTCGGTCCATCTCCGCTAGGAAGACCCGGATGCCCGAGCTCCCCGAAGTCGAGACCATCCGCCGTCAGCTCGCCCCGCCGCTGGAGGGCGCGTCGCTGCACGCGCTCGAGATCCTCGACCCGCGCTGGTGCCGGCCGCTGAAACCGCGCACGCTCATCAGCGCGATCACCGGACGCCGGCTCGAGCGCCTGTCCCGGCGCGGGAAGTACCTGGTGTGGGAGCTCGCGGAGCTCCCGCCGCGCCCCCCGCGACGCGTTCACCGCGGGGAGCAGTTTTACCTGATCATGCACCTGCGCATGACCGGAACGCTGCTGCTCGACCCGGCGGTCGAGCCGCCCCACGCGCGCGTGCGCATGCATCTGGGCACGCCCGAGGCGGAACACCGCCTCGTGTTCGTCGACCCGCGCCGCTTCGGAACCGGCGAGCTCGCGCGCTCAACCGCGGATCTGAACGCGTTCATGGACGCCCGCCTGGGACCCGAGCCGCTGACCCCCGGCTTCACCCCCGAGCTGCTGCGATCCCAGGCCCGCGGGCGCCGCGCACCGATCAAGGCCTTCCTGCTCGACCAGCGGCGCGTCGCCGGGGTGGGCAACATCTACGCCGACGAGGCCCTGTTCCGGGCCCGGGTTCATCCCCTGCGCCCCGCCGGCCGGCTCACCTCGCGCCAGTACCACGACCTCCACGACGCCCTGATCGAGACACTGACCGCCGGCGTGCAGGCGCGTGGCGCGACGATCGACGACTTCCGCCACGTCGACGGGGTGGAGGGCTCCTTTCAGGACCAGTTCCTGGTGCACCGGCGCGCGGGCGAGCCGTGCCCGAACTGCGGCTCCCCCGTCATCAAACTCATCGCCGCCGGCCGCGGAACCTACGTCTGCGAGTCCTGCCAGCCGCGCCCCCGCCGACGGCGCGGTGCGCGGCCCCGGCCGCGGGCGCGCGTCTAGAACCGGAAGACGTTCGTGCAGGACGGGTCGACGTAGGACTGCTGGTCGGCCAGGATCAACGATTGGCCGCTGCCGCACGAGATCCGATCCGCCTGTCCGTTGCGCGCGTCCAGGTACACGTTCCCGGAACCCGTGGATGCGCTAGTCGGGCCGCTTCCCGGGCGCAGAACCCCACTCTGGTAGGGCCCGCCCAGGTAGAGCGTGTTCTGGCCGCCGTTCCACAGCGAGACCTGGCCCGAGCCGAAGGTGGACACCGACTGCTGG
>DASZHF010000220.1:0-1775 GCA_035938095.1 Solirubrobacteraceae bacterium | reverse complement strand
GCTCCATGCGCTCCAGCACCTCTCGCCCCCAGCTTTCCTGGGCGTCGGCGACCCGGTGGTAGGTGTCCGCATCCCAGTCGCGCAGCCGCCGCGCCGGCTCGCTGACAGCGCGCTCGGCGGCCTCGCCCGTCATGGCCCCGTGCTCGGCGGCCTCGCCCGTCCACGCCCCGCGCTCGGCGGCCTCGCGTCTCACAGCGCCGTGGTCACAGGGCCGGGGCGCTCGCGCTCGCGCTCGTAGGCGCCGATGCGTTCGGACTGCTGGAGCGTGAGTGCGATGTCGTCGAGCCCGTTGAGCAGGCGATGGCGAATCTCGGGATCGATCTCGAAGGGAACCGCGCGACCCGCGAAGCGGACCTCCTGCGCCTCGAGGTCGATCTCGCCCTCGCCCTCGCCGGCCAGGGCGCGCGCGTCGGCCTCGTCGATCACCACCGGGAGGAGTCCGATCTTCGTGCAGTTGGAGTAGAAGATGTCCGCGAAGCTCGGCGCCACGATGGCCTGAAAGCCGTAGTCCTGAAGCGCCCAGGGCGCATGCTCGCGCGAGGACCCGCAGCCGAAGTTGCGCCCCGCCACCAGGATCGGCCGGGCCGGTAGGTCCCAGCCCGGCTCCTTGGCCCAGTCGTAGAACAGGAACTCGCCGAACCCGGTTCGCTCGACGCGCTTGAGGAATTGCTTGGGGATGATCTGGTCGGTGTCGACGTCGGCGCGGTCGAGCACGCTGACCGCCCCCGCGATCACCGAGATCGCCTCCATCAGGCGCGCACCCCCTCGCGCGACTCCGAGCGATCCCACTCGCGGATGTCGACGAAGTGGCCCGCGATCGCCGCCGCCGCCGCCATCTCCGGCGACACCAGGTGGGTGCGCCCGCCGCGGCCCTGGCGTCCCTCGAAGTTGCGGTTGGACGTCGAGGCGCAGCGCTCACCGGGCTGGAGGATGTCGGGGTTCATCCCCAGGCACATCGAGCAGCCCGCGCCCCGCCAGTCAAATCCCGCGGTCCGGAAGATCTCGTCGAGGCCCTCGGACTCCGCCTGGGCCTTGACCTGTGCGGACCCGGGAACGACCATGGCGTCCACGTCGCTCGATACCTGCCGGCCGGCGACGACCGCCGCGGCCGCGCGCAGATCGCCGATGCGGGAGTTCGTACACGAGCCGATGAACACGCGATCGAGCTTGATCTCCTGGATCGGCGTGCCGGGCTCGAGCGCCATGTAGGCCAGCGCGCGCTCGTCGCCCTCGGACGCCGGCTCGGGCACCTCGGCCGTGACGGGAGCCACCATCCCCGGCGTCGTTCCCCAGGTCACCTGGGGCGAGAGCTCGTCGGCGCGGACCTGCACCTCGCGGTCGTAGCTGGCGCCGGCGTCCGTGGCCAACCCGCGCCAGGTCTCGATCGCCCGGTCGAGGTCGGCGCCCCGCGGGGCCCCCGGCCGCCCCGAGCGCTCTTCGAACCAGGCGAAGGTGGTGGCGTCGGGGGCGATCATGCCCGCCCGGCCCCCTCCCTCGATGGTCATGTTGCAGACCGTCATCCGGCCCTCCATCGACAGCGACTCGACGGCGGCGCCCGCGTACTCGACGACGTGGCCCACCGCTCCGTCGACGCCCATCTGTCCGATGGTCCCCAGGATCAGGTCCTTGGCCGTGACCCCGAACCCGAGCTCGCCCTCGTAACTGATCCGAAGCGAGCGCGGCTTGGGCTGGGCCAGGCACTGCGTGGCCAGGACGTGCTCGACCTCGCTGGTGCCGATGCCGAAGGCCAGCGCGCCGAAGGCCCCGTGGGTGGC
>DASZHF010000219.1:0-8359 GCA_035938095.1 Solirubrobacteraceae bacterium | reverse complement strand
CTGCTGTTTCACCTGCCTCGGGTCCAGCCGCGCTCGATTCGCTCGGCCCGCCTGATCGTCCACCGGCACGTGTACCGGCTGCGACTGCGCCGCGTTCGCAACGCCGCCCGCCACGGGGCGATCACGGTCCGCCGTCCGCCGACGGTCCCGCCGACGGCCGGCAAGTCCAGCGTGCTCGTGCTCACGGTCTCATCCGGCTCGCCGGCGGCGCCCGCTTCCAGGCCTGTTTCGGCGCCGCCGCCGGTGTCGGGGTCGGTGTCGGGGGGTTCGGTGGCGGTTGCGAGTGGGGTGTTGGGTGCGGTTGGGTGTTTGCCGGGGTGGGGGAGTTTTGCGGTGGGGAGTACGCCGCCGGGGTGTTGGCGGCCGTATTCGCCGCAGAGCCCGTTCAATCGTGAGGTCGCGGCGGGGGCGCCGGTGGTTTCTAATTCGCAGGCGATCGTGGATCGGTTGGTGGGGTTTGGGGGGATCCAGAACCTGTTGGCGGGGACGGCGGGGCGGGGCGAGCTCGACGGGGGCCGCCCGATCTACTGGTCCTCACCGTCTGACCCGGTGTTCACGTTGCACTGCACCGAGAGCTGGGGGACGTGCGCGGTGGAGGGGGCGCAGGTCCGGATCCCCGACCGGGCCCAGCCCGCGGGCGGGTCAGACGCCCACCTGAGCGTGATCGACCAGGCCTCCGGCGTCGAGTACGACCTCTGGGGCGTCCAGTCCAAGCCCCCCGGCGGCGGCACCCTGACCTTCCGCTGGGGCGGTAAGACCCGCATCGACGGCACCGGCCTGGGCTCAGACGCCGTCGCGGCGCAGTACGGGACCGCCGCCGGCGTCCTGCGCGCGGAAGAACTCGCGTCCGGGCACATAAACCACGCGCTGTTCCTCGGCGTGCATTGTGACTCCGGGACCTGGGTGTACCCCGCCACCAAGGGCGGCTCCCCCTGCTCTGACCCCACCAACGCCCCCCCCGAAGGCACCCGCTTCGTCCTCACCCTCACCGACCCCCAAATCCAAGCCCTCCCCGTCCCCGACTGGAAAAAGACGATCCTCACCGCCATGGCCCACTACGGCATGATCGTCGGCGACACCGGCGGAAGCTGGGGCATCGCCCAAGAATCAGGCGTCGTCTACACCAGCTTCGGCCAAACCGACAAATGGGTCACCCTCGCCCAACAACTACACGTCCCCTACTACGCCCCCGACCAAGACTACGTCTTCAACCTCAACACCGGCATCGACTGGCAACACAACCTCAAAGTCATCGCCCCCTGCGCCTCCCAAGGCACCTGCTAGGCGTGGCGACCGAGGCCTCCCAGACGGGCGTGGAGAGCCGCGCCGGCGCGGCGGCAGTTCGATCCGGTCCCCAGGAACCGGCGCGCTCAGGGCGAACTGTCTTCTGCCCGGCGATGCGCAACCCAACCAAGCACCAACCCTGGCTCGACGGTCTCGCCGTGATAGCGGCGATCGGCCTGTGCTGGCTCCCCACCTACCTCGCGGGTGGGGCGGGGCAGGTTCCTCCGCTCTGGGTCTTCGTTCCGATCCTCTTCGCGGCGGTGCGCTTCGGCGTGCGCGGCGCGCTGGTCGCCTCCGTGGTCTCCTCGGTCGTCGCCGGCCCGCTGACTCCCGAGAACGTCGCGCACGGGACACCCCAAGCGGCCAGCGATTGGGTGATCCGGAGTGCGTTCTTCGTGGGCATCGGCTTGGTCATGGCCATCGTCACCAGCCGTTCGCGCCGCGAGGCGGCCCTTCATCGCGAAGCCCGGGCCGAGGCCGAGCACACGGCGCGACTCCTGGAGAAGGACATCGCTGCGCGGCAGCGCCTCGAGCTGGAGCTCCGGCGCCAGGCGCTCTATGACGCGCTGACGGACCTCCCCAACCGGGCTGGTTTCGGGGGCCGGATCGAGCAGGCCGTTGCCCGCCAGCGCCGGCACGGGGCGATCATCGCCGTCCTGTTCATGGACCTCGACAACTTCAAGGAGATCAACGACACCCTCGGACACCGCTACGGAGACGAGCTCCTGACCCTGGTGGCCGCGAGACTTCGCAGCGCGGTGCGCGTCGAGGACACGGTCGCCCGCGTGAGCAACGATCGGGACACGGTCGCCCGCTTCGGAGGCGACGAGTACGCGATCCTGCTCGAGGACATGTGCCAGCCCACCGACGCTGCGGTGGTGGCGGAACGGATCATGGACGAGCTCCGGGCGCCCTTCCCGCTGCAACGGAATCGCGAGCTGTTCGTCACCGCCAGCTTGGGCATCGCGATCGGCGATCCCGAGGCGACGGCCGATGAGCTGCTGCGGCGAGCCGACGTGGCCATGTACTCGGCCAAGCGGCAGGGTAAGGGCCGCTACGAGATCTTCACCGCTTCGCTGGACCGGGCCGTGTTCCGCCGTCAAGGCGCCACAGCCTCCTTCTGGAGCGACCGCTCCGGCTCCCGCATCTCGCGGGGATAGCGGGACCGCGCACCGGTACGAGCGCGACCGCGGACCGGGGATAGAGCGACCGGCGGGCTAGTACGAGCGCGCGAACCGGCCCGGCGCCACCGGTTCGCGGCCGCGCCCGGCCAGAACCTCCGGCCCGGCGTGAAGCGCCTCTTCGTGGGGCGGGACCGCCGGCGCGACGAGCGCCGCATGATCAAGGGACTCGAAGGCGGCGACCACGGTCGGGTCGAAGTGGGTGCTCGAGTGGCACATGATTTCGTACACCGCCTCACCGGTGGGAGACGCGTCCTTGTATGGGCGGTGATGCGTGAGGGCGTCGAACACGTCGGCCACCGCGACGATGCGCCCGGACAGCGGGATCCCTTCGCCCTGCAGTCCGGCCGGATATCCCGTCCCATCCCAGTGCTCGTGGTGCGTCTCCGCAATCTCCTCCGCGAGCTGGAGCAAGGGCGAGCTGCTGCCCGACAGGATTCGAGCGCCGACCACCGTGTGCTCCTTGACCGCGTCGTACTCGTCGTTGGTGAGCCGGCCGCGCTTGAGCAGGATTGCGTCCGGGACGGCGATCTTGCCGATGTCGTGCAGTGGAGCCGCGCGACCCAGGCGCTGCGCTCCGGCTCGGGAGACCCCGAGCTCCTCCCCGAGCAGCGCGGCGGTATTGCCGATCCGTTGCGCGTGGCGATGGGTGTCGTCGTCGCGGAACTCCGCAGCCATGGCCAAGCGCTCGACGACCTCGAGCTGAGCTCGTTCGAGCGCGTGCGTGCGCTCCCGGACCCGGCGTTCGAGCTCGTCTCCGTGTTCCTTGAGCGCGAGCTGGAGGTGTCTCGTGTCCAGCAGGTTGCTCACGCGCAGCCGGATCTCCTCGGCGTCGAACGGTTTGTTGATGAAGTCTCGGGCCCCGGCGGCCAGAGCGGCCCGCTTGGTTTCCGGCGTGGCGTCTGCGGTGAGGACGAGCACCGGCAGCGCGGTGCTCCCCCGGGTCAGGGGTCCGACCGCCTCCAGCACGGCGAAGCCATCCATGTTCGGCATCTTGAGGTCCAGCAGCAGGAGATCGGGTGGGGCTCCGGCCACGGTCTCGGCGACCTCGGTGGGGTCCGTCAGGCCGACGACGTCGGCAAAGCCCCATTGCTCGAGCAGTCGCAGCAGCAGCTTCACGGTGGCCGGCTCGTCGTCGACCACCAGGATGCGTGACCGCAGAGACCGGCCGCTAATCCCGTCCGGCCCGCTGCTCATGTAGGCGTCGTTTCCCAAAGGGCCTCCAATCCCGCGCTCGGGACCTCTGATCCCGTGTTCGAGATCTCCAATCCCGCCTTGATCAAAGTTCTTCGACCAATCCGGCGCCTCTGTGCCGTTCTACCCCAAGCTGCGGGTTCCTCGCTCGCGCGAGCGATTTTGCACAGGGCTGTTCGGCCTCCGGGGACCTGGGCCGCTCGCCCGACCGCCTGGTCTAACCCGACCGGCCTGGTCTAACGTCTCCGCGCGTGACGGCGGTCCCCGCAGCCCCGTTGGTGGGCCTCGAGCGACGCCGGCTGATCACCGTCATCGGCGGCCTGATGGTCGTGCTCCTGCTGGCGGCCCTCGATCAAACCATCGTGGCCACGGCGCTGCCGACCATCGCCGGCGACTTCGGACAGCTATCGCACATCTCGTGGGTGATCAGCGCCTATCTGCTGGCCCAGACCGCGGTCACGCCGCTGTACGGCAAGCTCGGCGACCTCTACGGCCGCAAGCGCGTCCTGCAGAGCGCGATTGCGCTGTTCCTCGCCGGCTCGGTTCTGTGCGGCGCGAGCCAGAGCATGACCGAGCTGATCGTCTTCCGGGCCATCCAGGGGCTCGGCGGGGGCGGCCTGATAGTGCTCACCCAGGCCTCCCTCGGAGACGTCGTCGCCCCGCGTGATCGCGGGCGCTACCAGGGACTGTTCGGCGCCGTGTTCGGGTTTGCGAGCGTGGTCGGGCCTCTGCTGGGCGGGTTGTTCGTCGATCAGATCTCCTGGCGGTGGATCTTCTTCGTCAACCTGCCGGTGGGAATCGTGGCCTTCGCGCTGCTGGGCGCCGCGCTGCCCACCGTGAAGCGCAACGTCTCGGCCCGAGCGATCGACTACCTCGGCGCTGGCGTGCTCGCGGCTGGGCTGAGCGCGATCGTCCTGATCACCAGCCTGGGTGGGAACACGTGGCCCTGGGGCTCGGCCCAGGTCGTCGTCACCGGCGCCGCCGGCGCCGTACTGCTCGTCGTCTTCGTGCTCGTCGAGCGACGGGTGCCCGAGCCCGTGCTCCCGCTGGACCTGTTTCGAAACCGGGTCTTCACCATCGGCGCGACGGTGAGCCTGGTGGTGGGCTTCTCGCTGTTCGGGGCCATCACGTTCCTGCCGCTGTTCTTTCAGACGGTCAACGGCGACGGGCCCACTACCTCGGGTCTGCGATTGGTGCCCATGATGGCCGGCCTGCTGCTGACCTCGATCGGTTCGGGGCAGCTGATCAGCCGCCTGGGGCGCTACAAGCCCTTCCCGGTCGCCGGCACCGCGATCATCACCGGCGCCTTCCTGCTCCTATCGACGATGGGCACCGGGACCAGCTCGGTGGATGCCGCGATCAACCTCATCGTCCTCGGCCTCGGCCTGGGCCTGGTCATGCAGGTGCTGGTGCTGGCGGTCCAGAACGCGGTCGACTACCAGCGACTCGGGGTGGCCACGTCGGGCGCCACCCTGTTTCGCTCGGTCGGCGGCGCGCTGGGCACGGCCGTGTTCGGGGCCATCTTCTCCGGCCGGTTGACGTCGGCCCTCGCGTCCGCGCTCCACGGCGCCGGGCGCGCCGTTCCCACCGCGCAGGGGCGCCTGAGTCCGGCCTCCCTGAAGCGGCTCCCGCCTCCCGTGCACCACGCCTACCTGCACGCGTTCACGAGCGCGTTGTCGACGGTGTTCGAGGTCGCCGCCGGAGTCACCGCCGTCGGCTTCCTGCTCTCGTGGCTGCTCGTCGATCGCCCGCTGCGCGAGACGGTGTCGGCCAGCGGGCCCGCCGATCACTTCGCGGTACCGCGCTCGCCCGACTCGCGGGACGAGATCTACCGGGCGCTGAGCACGCTGGCCCGGCGAGACGCCCGCCGGCGCATGATCGAGCTGATCGCCGAGCGGGCCGGCGTCGACCTGCCCGCCGCCGCGTGCTGGACGCTCGCGCGGCTCGCCGAGCATCCTCCCGGAGGTATGGAGGCCGTATGCGAGCGCTACCAGGTCGACTACGGCCGGATCGCCGACGCGCTGGCGCAGCTCGAGCGCGAGGGTCTCGTACGCGCCAACGGCGTCCCGAGCGAGTACATCCTGACGCCCGCCGGCGAGGAGACGCTCGCGCGCCTGGTCCGGGCACGGCGCGAGCGCCTGGCCGAGCAGCTCTCGGGGTGGTCCCCCGAGCAGGAGGCCGAGCTCGCCCAGCTGCTCTCGCAGCTCGCGCGCGAAACGGTGGCCGACGCCAAGCCATGAGCCGGGCGGCGCCCCGCGCTCTCTACGCGGGCGCCGTGTTCCTGAGCGCGTTCCTGCTGTTCCAGGTCGAGCCGATCATGGGCAAGCTCATCCTGCCCTGGTTCGGCGGCTCGGCCGCGGTGTGGACGACCTCGGTCGTCTTCTTCCAGCTCCTGCTGCTGCTCGGATACCTCTACGCGCACCTGCTCATCCGTTACCTGCGTCCGCGGGGGCAGCTGGTCGTTCATGCGGTAGTCCTGCTCGCCACGCTGGTCGTGCTGCCGATCATCCCCAGCTCGTCGTGGAAGCCCGGGCCGGGGGCCGACCCGGTGCTGCGAATCCTCGGCCTGCTCGCGGTCACGGTGGGGCCGCCGTTCTTCGCGCTCTCGACGACGGGACCGCTGCTCGGAGCCTGGTGGGGGCGGGTAAGCGGCACCTCGCCCTATCGCCTGTACGCGCTGTCCAACGCGGCCTCGATGCTCGGGCTGCTGAGCTATCCGCTGCTGGTCGAGCCCCGTCTGACCACCCACCACCAGGCGACCACGTGGTCGGTGGCCTACGCGGTCTTCGTGGCGCTGGGGCTCGCGGTGGCGGTCCGGGCCGCCCGCGGGGCCGCCGCCGCCGGACCCGCGGTGGTTCAGTCGCCCGCGCCCACCGCGCCCACCGCGCCCACCGCGCCCACCGCGCCCAACCAGTCGACCGCGCCCCCGGCTCCCAGCGCCCGCGCGCACGCGCTCTGGCTCGTGCTCGCCGCCTGCCCGTCGCTGCTGTTCCTGGCCGTCACCAACGAGCTGTCGCAGAACGTCGCACCCATACCGCTGCTGTGGGTGGTGCCGCTAGCGCTCTATCTGGTGAGCCTGATCCTGTGCTTCGAGGGCCGGCGCTGGTACCGGCGCTGGCTGTACCTGCCGCTGCTGCCGGTCGCGCTCTTCGCCATGGCGGCCGAGCTCTACATCGATCCGGCCACGATCGGCATCGCCACCCTGGTGGTCCTCTACTGCGCCGGGCTGTTCGTGTGCTGCATGGTCTGTCACGGGGAGCTGGCCGCGCGCCGGCCCGCGGCCGAGCACCTGACCGCGTTCTACCTGATGCTGTCCGCCGGGGGCGCGGCGGGCGGCCTGTTCGTCGCGGTCGTGGCCCCCAACATCTTCAGCGGCTACTTCGAGCTGCCCGTCGGCTTGATTCTGTGCGCGGGCCTGACCCTCGCGGTACTCGGTTCGGGCTGGGTGCGGGCGGCGCGGGGACGCTGGCGGTGGCCGGCGCTCGGGATCGGCGCGGCCGTGACCGTGGCCCTCACCGTGTTCGCGCTGGGGAAGGTGCGCGACCTCACGGCCGGGGCGCGCCTGCTCGCGCGCGACTTCTACGGCGTCCTGATCGTCTCCGACACCCACGCCCAGGGCCGCCGTCCCGCCACCCGCCTGCTCACCAACGGCGTCATCGACCACGGTGAGCAGATCCTGGCCCCGGCTCAGGGGCGCGTGCCCACCACCTGGTACGGGCACGACTCGGGGATCGGCGTCGTGCTGGACGGAGGCGCCGGCTATCACCCGCGCCGGGTGGGAGTCATCGGGCTGGGCGCCGGGACCATCGCCGCATACGGGCGCCCGGGCGACGCCTATCGCTTCTACGAGATCAACCCCAAGGCGGTGGGCGTCGCGCACACCCAGTTCAGCTTCCTGAACGACTCGCGCGCCCAGGTCGGGGTGGTGCTCGGGGATGCCCGCCTGTCGCTCGAGCGCGAGCCGCCCCAGCATTTCGACGTGCTCGCGGCCGACGCGTTCAACGGAGATTCGGTCCCCATCCACCTGCTGACCGTGCAGGCCTTCGCGCTCTACTTCCGCCACCTGCAGCCGGGGACGGGCATCCTCGCCGTCCACGTCTCCAACACGTATCTGGATCTCGTGCCCGTGGTCGCCCGCGCCGCCCGCGCGCTGGGCAAGTCGGCGGTCTGGATCTCGAGCGTCGATCACCCCCGCCAGGCCGTGTACGGGTCCGACTGGGTCCTGTTGACCAGCAGCCGCGGCCTGGCCGACCGGCTGGTGCGCGCCTCCAACGGGGATGGCACCCTGCTCTCGCCGCACGTCACGGGCCGTCCCTGGACGGACGACTACAGCAACCTGCTCGGCGCGTTGCGCTAGCCGGCCATCGCCCTTCTCATTTTTAATATTTAATAGGAAAGGAAGTGTGCCGCCTGTTCGGTATGAGCGGCGGGGAACGCCCGATCCGGGCCACCTTTTGGCTGCTCGAGGCGCCCGACAGCCTGGTCTTGCAGAGCGAGCGCGAGCCCGACGGCACCGGGATCGGCTACTTCGACGCCGAGGGCAAGCCCCACGTCGACAAGCAGCCCGTCGAAGCCGAGCGCGACCCCGAGTTCGCTCGGGCCGCGCGCGAGGTGCAGTCGACCACCTTCATCGCCCACGTGCGCTTCGCCTCCACCGGCGCGAAGACCGTGCTCAACACCCACCCCTTCGAGCAGCGGGG
>DASZHF010000218.1:0-3215 GCA_035938095.1 Solirubrobacteraceae bacterium | reverse complement strand
GTGCTGGAGGGGGGGCGCAGTCCGGTGACCGTGCACCTGGACGGCGGCGAGCTCGTGGTCGAGGTCGGCGAGGACCTGGCCGTCGAGTTGACCGGATGGGCGGTCCCGGTCTGCCATGGCACTCTGTCGGACGAGTTGGTGGCCGAGCTTCGCGAGGTTGAGTGAGCGCCCGGATGGATCGAGCAAAGCGCCATGCATGAGACCCAGCCGGCCCCCGGCATGAGACCCAGCGGGCCCCCGGCATGAGACCCAGCAAGCGCCTGGAGCGCATCCCCCCGTACCTGTTCGCCGAGCTCGAGCGCAAGATCGCCGCCCGCCGCGCCGCGGGAGTCGATGTCATCAGTCTCGGCATCGGCGACCCCGATCGCCCCACCTACGAGCCGATCGTGGAGGCCGCCCAGCGCGCCGTGGCCGATCCCAGCACCCACCAGTACCCATCCAATCGAGGCCGCCTGGAATTCCGGGTGGCCGTGGCCGACTTCTACGCCCGGCGCTTCGGCGTGGACCTCGATCCCGAGACCGAGGTGATCCCCGCCATCGGCGCCAAGGAGTCCATCTTCAACCTCAATCTGGCCTTCCTCGATCCCGGCGACGTGGCGCTCGCAGCCGACCCGGGTTATCCGGTCTACACCGCCGGACCGGTACTGGTCGGCGCCGAGCCGGCGCTCATGCCACTGCGCCCGGAGCACGGCTTCGTGCCCGATCTGGCCGGCATCGCTGCGGAGGATCGAGCCCGGGCCCGGCTCCTATTCGTCAACTACCCCAATAACCCGACCGGTGCGGTGGTTCCCGACGGCTTCTTCGATGAGCTGGTGGCGTTTGCCAGTGCCAACGACATCCTCGTGGTGCACGACAACGCGTACTCGGAGATCACCTACGACGGCTACGTCGCGCCGTCGTTCCTGGCCACCCCCGGTGCGCGGGAGGTCGGGATAGAGGTCTTCTCGCTGTCCAAGGGTTACAACATGACCGGCTGGCGCTGCGCGGCGGTGGTGGGAAACGCCGGCGCGATCGAGACCTACTGGCGGCTGAAGACCAACATCGACTCGGGGCTGTTCGAGGCGGTCCAGCTCAGCGCCGTCACCGCCCTGAGCCCGGAGCTCGACCCCTACGTGGCCGAGATGAACCGCATCTACGCTCGGCGCCGGGACCTCATCTGCGAGGCGCTCGCCGGGATCGGCGTGAGGGTCACGCCCCCGCGCGGGACGATCTACGTCTGGGCCCCCGTCCCCGAGGGCTTTGCCAGCGCCGCCGATTATGCCGAGCACGTGCTCGACCGGGCGGCCGTCGTGGTCTCCCCCGGGGGGGCGTACGGCCCCAACGGCGAGGGGTTCTTCCGCATCTCGCTGACGACACCCGACGACCGGCTCCTCGAGGCCGTGGAGCGCCTGGGCGCCCTGGCCTGACCCTCGCTGGGCCGGACGGGGCCGGGCCTCCTAAACTGATCTCTAGTGGATCGTGGTCGCCACGGACGTACGTCGCCGACATCAGCTCGGTCGGACGAGCGTCCCGGGCGAGCCCGGCAGCGAGCGCTGTCTGTCGGTGTGCTCCCCGCCGGCGACGACCTGTCCGAGCTGGAGGAGCTCCTGCGCACCGCTGGAGTGGCGACGGTTGGGCGTCTGGTCCAGCACCGCGAACGCCCGCATCCCGACACCTACCTGGGTCCGGGCAAGCTCGCGGAGGTGCGCCAGCTCGCCGCCCAAGCGGATGCCAACCTGATCGCCTGCGACGACGAGCTCAGTCCCCGGCAGGAGCGCAATCTCGAACGAGAACTCGAGCTTCCCGTGGTGGACCGCACCGCGGTGATCCTCGACATCTTCGCCGGGCACGCCCACACGGCCGAGGGCAAGCTCCAGGTTGAGCTCGCGCAGCTGGAATACAACCTGGCCCGGATGCGCGGGCTGTGGACGCACCTCGAGCGACTGGGCGGCGGGATCGGAACCCGGGGTCCGGGAGAGTCCCAGATCGAGACGGACCGCCGCCTGGCCCGTGATCGCATCTCCGCCCTGCGCCGCCGGGTGAACGACGTGCGGTCGTCGCGCGCGGTCATGCGCGCCGAGCGCGAGCGCACCCAGCTTCCCACCGCGGCACTGGCCGGCTACACCAACGCCGGCAAGTCGACCCTGCTCAACGCCCTCACGGGGGCCGGGGTCGGCGTCCGCGATCGGTTGTTCCACACGCTGGACCCCACCACCCGGACGATGCGCGTCGACGGGCGGGCGTACCTGATGACCGACACGGTGGGCTTCATCCGCAAGCTCCCTCACCAGCTCGTCGACGCCTTCTCGGCGACGCTCGAGGAGAGCCGCCTGGCCGACCTGATCGTGCACGTCGTCGACGCGTCCGCGGACGAGCAGGACCGCGCCGAGATGCTCCGCGCGGTCGAGGATGTGCTCGAGGAGATCGGGGCCGGCGGCCATCCCCGCGTCCTGGTCCTCAACAAGTCCGACCTGCTGGACAGCGAGAGCCGGCGCGAGCTGGGCTTCCGCCACCCGGACGGCGTGGTCGTTTCGGCGGTCACGGGGGAGGGGCTCGACGAGTTGCGCGAGCGTATCGGGCAGGAGCTCGGTCGCTCGATGCGCGCCGTGGACTTGCTGCTCCCCTATGCCGAAGGCAGCCGCCTGGCCGAGCTGCACGAGCTGGCCGGCGACCTCGTCCGCCAGGACACCGACGAGGGCGTGCACGTCCAGGCCCGCCTGCCCGCCGCCGTGGCCGAGCGTTACTCGCGATTCGCCGTGGACGACTCCAACGGCGCCGGCAACGGCTCGCGCTCGGCGAACCGGTGAAGCTGGCCGTATCGCGGCTGGCGCCGGGCGCGCGACTGCCAGCGCGGGCATACCCAGACGACGCCGGACTGGACCTGCACGCAGCCGAGCCCGCCCACCTAGGGCCCGGCGAACGGACATCGGTAGGGACGGGGCTGGCGCTGGAGATTCCTCCCGGGTACGCGGGCCTCGTGTTGCCGCGCTCGGGCCTGGCGGCCCGTCACGGCATAGCGCTCGTCAACGCTCCCGGTCTCATCGACGCCGGCTACCGGGGCGAGCTGCGTGTGCTGCTGCTCAACACCGATCGCCGCGCCAGCTTCGAGATCGCCCCGGGCGACCGGATCGCGCAACTGGTGGTGGTGGCCGTCGCCGTTCCCGAGGTCGAAGAGGTGCAGCAGCTGCCCGGCAGTGCGCGCGGCCAGCGCGGCTTCGGCTCCACTGGCTGACCCG
>DASZHF010000217.1:0-28858 GCA_035938095.1 Solirubrobacteraceae bacterium | reverse complement strand
AAAAAGCAGCTGGGGGGCAGGGAATCGGACCCCGATCTGCGGTACCAAAAACCGCCGTCTTAGCCATTGGACCACCCCCCAAGAGCGATCGCCCACGCGATTCTAGGAGGCGCCCGCCGCCCCTGAGTACCATGCGCCGGTGCCCGAGCCGACCGTCGTCATCCTCGCCGCCGGGCAGGGGACACGCATGCGCTCGCGCACGCCGAAGGTCCTGCATCCGATCTGCGGCCGCCCGATGATCGGCTGGCCCGTGGCCGCGGCGCAGGCCGCGGGATTCGACCGCATCGTGGTGGTCGGGGGCCCAGACAAGGCACTAGCCGGCCACCTTCCCGAGCACGTACAGCTCGCCGTACAGACCGAACCGCGCGGCACCGGCGACGCCGTGCTCGCCGCGGCCGATTCGCTGGACCGCGACACCACCGTTCTCGTCCTGTCCGGGGACGTCCCCCTCATAACCGCCGAGTTCCTCCGCGACCTCGCGGACGCCCACGCCGCCAACCAAGCCGCGGCGACGATGGCGACCATGGAGCTGGATGACCCCAGCGGTTACGGTCGAGTCGTCCACGACGCGGACGGAAGCGTCGAGCGCGTCGTCGAGACGAAGACCCCGGGCGACGCCACCGAAGCAGAGCTACAGATCCGCGAGGTCAACGCCGGCGTCTACGCCTTCGACGGCGCCGCCTTGCTCGACGCCCTAGCCCAGCTCGCGCCCCACAACGCCCAGGGCGAGTACTACCTGCCCGACACTTTCACCCCCATGCGCCAGGCGGGCCGAACAATCGCCGCGCACCAGCTTCCCGACCCCGACGCCCTGCTCGGTGTCAACGACCGGGCCGAGCTCGCCCACGTCAGCGCCGTCGCTCAGCGGCGCATCCACCGCCGTCACCAGCAGGCCGGTGTCACCATCGTCGACCCCGACAGCACGCTGATCGAGGTCGACGTCGTCCTCGGTCCCGACACCACCGTCGAGCCCTCCAGCTTCTTGCGCGGCGCCACGCACGCCGGCGCCGGCTGCCGCATCGGCCCCCTCACCACGCTGATCGACGTCACCCTGGGCGACGAGTGCAGCATCGTTCAGTCCTACCTCGACTCCTGCGAGGTACGGACTGGCGCCAAGGTCGGGCCCTTCACCTACGTCCGCCCCGGAACCCTCATCCGCGAGGGCGCCAAAGCGGGCACGTTCGTGGAAATCAAGAACTCCGACATCGGCGCCGGGGCCAAGGTTCCCCACCTCTCATACATAGGCGACGCCGACATCGGCGAGGAGGCCAACCTCGGCGCCGGCACGATCACGGCCAACTACGACGGCCGCGCCAAGCACCGAACCACGATCGGGCGCCGCGTTCGGGGCGGCGTCGACACCTCGCTGGTCGCGCCGGTCACCGTCGCAGACGACGCCTACACGGCCGCCGGCTCCGTCATCACCGAGGATGTCCCGCCCGGCGCGCTCGGCATCGCCCGCGCGCGCCAGACAAACATCGAGGGCTACGCCGAACGCGTCGACGCCGCGGCTCGTGAAACCGCCGAGCGTCCCGGCGCGGCTGCCGATGATGCGCGCCGCGAGTCCCACTCCCCGTCTTAGGCAGAGCGTAGACTGGTCGCTGTCATGAGCCTGCTGGACCCCCGCACGATGGGGACTAGCCTTCCCATCGACAACGACAAGCGCCTCATGCTCTTCGCGGGGCGCGCCAACCCGGAGCTGGCCGCCAGGATCGCGGGCAAGCTCAACGTCGATCTGGGCGCGGCGACGCTCAAGACGTTCTCAAACGGCGAGGTCTACTGCCGCTACGAGGAGTCGATCCGGGGCGCCGACGTGTTCATCGTCCAGCCCACGTGCGGCAACCCCGACACCGGCATCACCGCCAACGACGCCCTCATGGAGCTGCTGGTGATGATCGACGCCGCGGTGGGCGCCTCGGCACACCGAGTGATCGCGGTGACCCCGTGGTACGGCTACTCGCGCCAGGACAAGAAGTCGGCGCCGCGCGAGCCCATCACCGCCCGCCTCGTCGCCCACATAATGGAAGCGGCGGGCGCCGACCGCGTCCTGACCATGGACCTGCACGCCGGCCAGGTGCAGGGCTTCTTCACCAAGCCGGTCGACCACATGACGGCGCTGTTCATGCTCACCCAGTACTTCACCGACCTCGGACTCGAGGACCTGGTCGTGGTGGCGCCCGACGTCGGTCGGGCCAAGCTCAACCAGAAGTTCGCCGAGAAGATCGGCGCCGACCTGGCCATCCTGACCAAGGAGCGCCCGGCCCAGCAGGTGGCGGAGATCGGGTACGTGATCGGCGACGTGCGCGGCAAGACCGCCGTCATCGTCGACGACATCATCGACACCGCCGGAACGCTCAAGGCGGCGGCCGAGACCGTCCGCGACGAGGGCGCCTCCCGCGTCTACGCGGCGGCCACCCACGGCGTCTTCTCGGGCAACGCATTCGAGAACCTGGCCGCGGCCGGCTTCGAGGAGATCGTCGTCACCGACACCATCCCGCTGCGCTCGCCCCACCCCGACAACATCCGCCAGCTCTCCTGTGCGGATCTGCTGACCGACTCGATCCGTCGCATCTTCACCAACGACTCGGTCAGCGAAGTCTTCGGCGGCGAGAACCAGCTGTTTTAAGGGCGGCCTCCGGCCGCGCAACCGAGGCGCAGTGGTGCGGCGCGACGCCGAGGTCGGAGTCCCAACCGGGCGGCGCTATTCCGAGTCGGGCTCGGACTCGCGCGGACCGGGCCAGACGCCCGTCAGGCGCTCGAACCAGCGCGCCCCGGCTCGGTCGACGGCCGCGCGCGTCACCTTGAAGGTCAGCCCCTCGACCGCCGCGGCCGCGAGCACCTTCGACCACGAGGTCTGCTTGACGTTCGGGGCCGGCGGATCCCCGCGGTCGAACAACCCCCACACCCGCTCGAACAACTTCTTGGCCAGCACCCCGCCCACCACCCCGAACATCAGGGCGAAGGGCTTGTAGATGACTTTCACGACATCAACCGTTTGGTGAGGATCCGGCCCGCAGCTAAGGGCCTGCGGCCCCCACTGACGAAGTTACGAGTACTCACTCTGCCACGATTAAGGCCCGGAGTGCAGTCAGGAGAGTCGACCATGGGTACGGATCCCAGCCATGATCACGACCGCGACGCCGAGGAGCTTCTCAGGCGGGCGCTCCTCGACGCGGAGGCTTCCGCCTCGGTGGCGCTGCGCGTGCATGGGCTGTCCATGTGTGAGGCGCTGACCGTCATCTTTCACGGCCGCCGGGACCTCGGCACGATCCAGACCTACGTCGCCCACGGGCGGCACGGCGCGGGCACGAGCGTCGGCGCGAGCGAGCTGTTGCGCGTTCCCTGCGACCTAGATCTCGCGGCGGCCGAGGATCGCGATGATGCCGAGCAGCTGTACGTGCAACAGGCCGAGGCGTTGCGCGACGCGCTGCTCGCTGCCGACACCGTGCTCGCGATCTGGCGCGAGCCGCTGGCGGACGTGGCGGGCCGCGAGGTCGCCGTCGACCGCTCGATCGAGCTGCACACTCCGCTGCCCGCTCATCGGCTCATGCCCATCGCCCTGGTCGCGCCCGAGCGCCAACTCACCGTGACGCCGGTGTGCGGCGCTCGCACGCTGGCCGAGGGTCGTCCCCCGCTCGGCATCGCCTGCGTCCAGCAGGACGTCTCACACGTCTACTCGCTGCCCGAGGATCCCGAGAGCTGCTTGCGCGACTTCCTCGAGCGCTCGGCTGAGCATGCGCGCCGGCTGGCGGACCGCCTGAATCATCAGGAAGTCTCCGTCGAGCGCTTCCTCGAGCTCAGCGACGAATCGGCCTGACCTTCCGGCTCACCCCGTTCCGAGATAGGTGGCGCGCTCGCCTGGCGTCAGCGTTCGTGTGACCAGGGAGCCGCCCGCGCGCAGCACGTTGGGCGTCTGTCCGCACACGTCGCAGGCGAACAACCGCATCCCGCCGGCGTTGTCCACGGTCAGCACGGGGCTGTCCGACGACCCGAATCCCGCGGTCAGCACCGGCTCCAACCCTCCCTCCAGGACGGCGAGGGCGATCCCGGTCCGAACGTCGAAGACGCGCGTCGTACCGTCGTAACCGGCGACCGCGATCAACCGGTCGTCGGGGCTGAACTGGACGTGATCGGCCGCCCCGATCGGTCCGCCCTGCACCGGGGTGCCGGTTCCGGAGGCCACGTCCCAGATGGTCACCGTCCCGGCGATACCGGCCGTCACCAGCCGTCGGCCGTCGTGGCTGAAGGCGGCGTTGAAGAGACCGAAGTTGTCGTGCAACGAATACAGGCGCAGACCCGTCCGCGCGTCCCAGACAGCGGGCCCGGTCTGGCCGATGGGGTTCGCGCCCGCCATGGCGATCCTCGTGCCGTCCGGACTGAACACGGCGCCACCCGGGCTGGCGATCGCGGCTCCCGGTCTCAGGACCGCCAGCTGACGCCCGCTCCTGGTATCCCACACCCGCGCGCTGCTCATGCTCGCCTTGGACGGATCCTGGGGAACCTGCGCGATCAGCGCGCGAGTGCCATCCGCCGTTATGTCGGTGGCGATGATGGGTGCCTGGACCTCCGTGGGCTGGCCGCCGGTGGGGCGCAGCACCGCGAGCAGGTGGCCCGTGACCCCGTCCCACACTCCGGCGGTGCCGTCGGCCATCGCGCACAGGATGCGCCGGCCGCCCATGCTCATCGCAGGTCCCGCCACGTAGGGCGCCGGGTGACCGGGCCCCTGAAGAGTCAGGGAACGCCTGCGGCCGAGGGTGGCCGCGTCCACGAGCCGGAGACTGCTGGCGGTGACCAGGAGCGCCGTCTGGCCATCCGGGCTGATCTGGGCGTCGACGATCGGTTGCGGCAGCGTGGTCTGCACCAGCGTCCGGGCGCTCGACGGGTCGAGCACGCTGGCCACGTTGGCCCCAGCGGTCAGGATGCCGTGGCCAGACGGGTCGTTGACGGCGGCCAGGAGCGTCTGGCTACCGGGCACCTGGGCCAGCTGCCGGCCGGGAAAGGTCTCCCACAAGCGGGCCGTACCGTCGGCGCTGGCGGTGGCCAGGCGGCTCCCGTCGGGGCTGAAGGCGACGCTGTTGACGATCGCCGTGTGGCCGCTGAAGGCGGCGATCTGGCGACCGGTGAAGGCTTCCCAGAGCCGGGTCTGGCTATCGACGCCGGCGGTGACCACCAGTCGGCTGTCCGGGCTGAAACGCACCGCGTACACGCTCGCCCGGCCCGGCAGGAGAGCCACCTGGCGGCCGTCGTGTATTCGCCACACCCGAGTGTCGCCGCGGACCAGGCCGGCGGTGACGAGGTAGTGGCCGTCGGGGCTGAACGCCAGGTCCTCTATCCCGTCGACGAAATTGAAGCCGAGCAGGTTCTTCGTCTGATCGCCGTGCAGGACCGCGACGGTACGTCCGTCTCTTGTCCAGAGCCGGGCCGTTCCATCGTCGCTTCCGGTCGCCACCAGGGTTCCATCGGGACTGAACGCCACCCGGTTTATGACCCCCGTGTGGCCGCGCAACTCGATCGAACGACCGGTGCTCAGGTTCCAGATGCGGGCCCTGCCGGACTGACTCCCGGTGGCCGCCAGGCGGCCGTCGGGCGAGAAGTCGAAGTCGGTCAGCGTCGAGTCCCCCGGCTTACCCAACCGCTTCACGAGCTTTCCGCTGCGCGCATCCCAGACCAGCAGTGACCCGTAGCCGCCCTCGACCTGCCCGATCGCGCCCACCAGGCCGCCGCTCAGAAGCGCCTTGCCCAGGCTTACCGGGGCTCGCAGCGGGGGACCGATCGGCTGGCCCGTGGCCGTCTGCCAGGCGCGCGCCGTCGTATCGGTGCTGGCCGTGACGATTTCCTGCCCGTCTCGGCTGAACGCCGCATAGTTGACCTCGGCGGCGTGACTGAGCACGTGGAGCTGGCGTCCCGACTGCGCGTCCCACACCCGGGCCGTGTGATCGTCGGAGGCGGTCACCACCAGACGCCCATTGGGGCTGAACTGGACCCACCGCACCGGGCCGCCGTGGCGGAGCGTGGCCCGCAGCGGGTTCGCGCCGACCGCGCGCCGCAAGGCCAGGTCCGCCTCGGGCGTCACGTTCCGATGAACGGCTTCGGTCGCCAGCAGCACGCCCCGCTCGGGGTCCACGCCGAGCTGGGTGACCGCGAGCGCGGCCAGCGACCTCGATACGGCCTGGCGCTCGCGCTGCTGGGCGGTGTTGCGCTCGATCAGCGCCACGACCCCCAGCGCCACGGCGAGCACCAGCGCGACCGACACGCCGGCCAGGACCACGCGCAGCCGGCGGCCGGTTGCTCGTCGGCTGGCGGCAACGTACTCGCGCTGAAGCGCTGTGGGTTCGGGCTGGGCGTCGACCTGGGCAAGGAAGTCCTCTGCCTCGCGCAGGTCGTTCCCGCGTAGCAGCCGGCTGGACTCGCGATTGCGGTCGTCCCACTCGCCGGCTCGCACGAGCAGCCGCGTATGCAGGTGTGTGCGCTCGACGTCGGTCTCGAGCGCCTGAACGAGCGTCTGAAGCGACTGTTCGAACGCCTCGTCGTCGGAAAAGAAGATCCAGTTGTGCGCGGCCAGGTGGTCGGGAATAGCGGCCCCATCGGGCTCCTTGCGCAGCAGCGGGACGATCCGCTTGTTCTGGTCCACCGCCATCTGGAGCTCCTCGCCGCAGATCTCCGAGCGCAGCGACTCGGGGGTGAGGACGAACCCGAACGCGTCCGACCCGGCGACCGCAGCCCGGATCTCATCGCGCCACTTGGCCGTCGGAGGGATGTCCTCCCAGTCGACCCAAGCGTCCTTACCCTGGTCGCGGAGGGCGCCGTGGAGCCGGCGGACGAACTCCTGATCCCGGCGTGAGTAGGAGATGAACAGATCCGCCACTGCCACTACCCCACGCTCGAGGATGGGATAGCGATTCTACGGAACCGCGGGGGGCCCGGCCACCCCTGCCACGGTCCTCCCGGGGCGCCTCGTCATCATGGCGCCCGTGAGCCGAAGGGTCCGG
This sequence comes from Solirubrobacteraceae bacterium, assembly GCA_035938095.1. Taxonomy (GTDB): domain Bacteria; phylum Actinomycetota; class Thermoleophilia; order Solirubrobacterales; family Solirubrobacteraceae; genus AC-64. The sequence continues at coordinate 21,869 of DASZHF010000217.1, read as the reverse complement.
ATGTCTCTGGTGGCCGCCGGGGTTGTCGTGTTCGTGGCCACCAGCTTCCTGCTCGCCCGCTTCCTGCTCACCGAGAACGTCGAGCGAGACGCGATCTTCTCGCTCTTGCAGACCCAAGCCCGCGGCGATGTCCGTGGCATGCTTGCGCGGCTCGACGGGTGCGCCCAGCGGCCCGGCTGCCGGGCCACCGTCGCGGCCGATGCCATGCGCCTGCGTCGCCCTGGCGACCTCAAGATCCTGCTCACGACCTCGCACACCGCCTACAGCCTGACCAGCGCCACCGGGTTGACCCGAGTGGCCTGGAAGGTGCCCAGCGCGCTGCCCGTGGTGCAGTGCGTCCTGGTCCATCGCCAGGGCAACTTCTTCACCGGCCTGTCCGTCAACCTGCTCGCTCTGAGCGCCCCCATCCCCGGAACCGCGACCTGCTGACGAGCGGCCTCGTCAGCGGCGGGTACGGGCGGTGGCGACCGAGTCGGATCGGGCGCCGGCGCCGCAACGGCAACTTCTCGGCATCAGCGGTGTTGATCTGTCCTCGACCCATGCGCTTTCCGAGCTGGCTCACCACGCGGCCCACGCGACAGCGGGCGCGCGCCGCGGGATCGATCTGGATTGGCCTCCTGGCGGTCGGCGCGCTCGCGCCCGCGCCCGTCTGGGCGCAGGGTCGCCCGGTCCCGGGTCAACAGACCCAGCCGGGCCGGCTGCCGGTACCTGCACCGCCGCCCTACCAGGTGGACGTGCCGCAGGCGAAGACGCTCTACCGCTACGGCCCCGATGGACGCTACCTGCTCGCCGGAAGCTGGCTCTTCCGTTACGACCGCGGCGTGGGCCTGGCGCAGCACTTCCAGCGCTCAAGGTCGAGGTCGGGGTGGAAGACGGTGGCGGTCCCGAACGTCTGGAACGCGCAGGACGAGACCACCCACAGCTACACGGGGACGGTGGCCTGGTACAGAAAGGACTTTCGCCTGCCCTCGAGCTCCACCGCGCTGGAGTGGATCGTGCGTTTCGAGTCGGTCAACTACCGAGCCCGGGTGTGGCTCAACGGGCATCCGATCGGCAACCACGCGGGCGCCTACCTGGCCTTCGAGCTGCGCCTGCCCAGCCACGCCTTGAGCCGTACGGGAGTCAACCACCTGGTCCTGCGCGTGGACAACCGCCGCGCGCCGGGCGACATCCCTCCGGGCGGCATCAGCGATCGCGGCACGCTGGCGGGTGGATGGTGGAACTACGGCGGACTCCCGCGCGAGGTCTACCTGCGGCGCGTCAACGGCGTCGACTTCGAGCACGTGCGGGTCCTGCCCGACCTGCCCTGCCCGACCTGCCCGGGGCGGGTCATCTACCGGGTCACCGTCCACAACTACGCCCACTCGACCCAGACGATCAAGCTGGCCAGCACGTTCGGAAGTCAGCCCGTCGATCTCGGCACCGTCGCCGTCGGCGGGGGCTCGGCCCGCAGCATCGCGACGGAGATTTCGGTCCCCAACCCGCGGCTGTGGACGCCGCAGCAGCCCAACCTCTACGACGTCAACCTGACCGCCAGCGTTGGCGGCCAGCAGGTCGCGCACTACTTCCTGCGCAGTGGGATCCGCTCGATCCAGGTCGCCGGTGGCCGGCTGCTGCTCAATGGGAGGCCGCTGAACTTCCGCGGCGTCGCCCTGCACGAGGACTCGCCCCAGTTCGGGTCCGCGATCAGCAACACCATTCGCGACCAGTACATCGCCTGGGTAAAGGACATAGGCGCCACCCTGATCCGCGCCCACTACCCGCTGTCGCCCTATCTCGAGGAGCAGGCCGACGCCAACGGGATCATGCTCTGGTCCGAGGTCCCCGTCTACTCGGTCAAGGAGGAGAAGCTCCTGCATTCCGCGGTGCGGCGCCGAGGGGTGGACTTCCTGCGGAACAACATCCTCATCAACGGGAGCCATCCGTCCGTGATCGTGTGGTCGGTCGGCAACGAGCTCTCCTCGCGGCCGGGGGCCGGGCAACGCGCCTACCTGGCCGAAGCGGTCAGCGAAGCCCACGCCCTGGACCCGACCCGGCCGGTGGGTATGGCGATCCTCGGCTATCCCACGGTCGGCTGCCAGGCGAGCTCCTACCGCGCGCTGCAGGTGATCGGGATAAACAACTACTTCGGCTGGTACGCCGGCCCGTCCGGCACGATCGCCGACCGGGACCTGCTCTCGGACTACATCGACCAGGTGCGGGCCTGCTATCCCGACAAGGCGCTGGCGATTACCGAGTTCGGAGCCGAGGCGAACCGGCCGGGGCCGCCGGAGGAGAACGGCACATACGCCTTCCAGCAGGGCTTCGTCAACTTCATGCTGAATCTCTTCGACACGAAGCCCACGCTCAGCGGAGCGATCTACTTCGCGCTTCAGGAGTTCCGGGTGCGCCCCGGATGGGCGGGCGGGGACCCGCGCCCGAACCCCCCGGTCCACGAGAAGGGCCTGATCACCTTCACTGGGCACCCCAAGCCGGCCTACTACGACGCCAAGCGCATCTACCACGCCACCACCCAGCTCCTGCCGGGGTGACGCGGGCAGTCAGGGTCGCTCGCACTCGCTAATCTCGGCGGCATGGCGAGCGCATCGACCACCCGGCTGACGGTCCACCGGCGCGACCCGGCGGGCTCGCGCGCGGCCCGGAGGCTAAGGCTCGAGGGCCGGGTACCCGGCGTCCTGTACGGGGGCGGGGACGACTCGGTCGCCTTCGACGTCGACGCCCGCGAGCTTCGCCTGGCGCTGGCCGCGGCGGGTGCGGTGCTCGACCTCAGCGTCGATGGCGGCCCGGCGAGCCCGGCGATCCTCAAGGAGGCCCAGCGTCATCCGGTCCGGGGCGAGACGCTGCATGTGGACCTTCAGCGGGTGCGGCTGGACGAGGAGATTCAGGCCACGGTCACGGTCGAGCTGGTCGGCGTCGAGGACGCGCCGGGCGTCAAGGCTGGGGGGGTGCTCGAACAGATCACGCGCGAGGTCAACGTCGAGGCCCTGCCCACCGAGATTCCCGAGTCGATCGTGCACGACGTGTCGGCCATGGAGATGAACGAGACGCTGACCCTGGCGTCGGTGACAGCGCCCGCGGGAGTCAAGCTGCTCGACGACCTCGAGGAGACGCTGATCGCCACGCTTACTCCTCCGCGCCTGCAGGTCGAGGAAGAGGAGGAGATCGAGGAGGAGACCGAAGTGGTCGGCGAGGGCGAGGCGCCGGCGGAGGCGGCCGAGGAGGCACCGGCTGCCGACCAGGGCGACAGCGGCGGCGAGTAGGCCCTGCGGCTCTTCCGCCCCGCCCCGGTCGACTGGCTGGTGGTCGGGCTGGGCAACCCTGGTCGCCAGTACGAGCGCACCCGGCACAACGTCGGGTTCGAGGTCGCGCGCGAGCTGATGAAGCGCTGGGAGCTGTCCCGTCCGCGAGATCGGTTTCGGGCCGAGGTGGCGGAGGGGCGGGCGGGCCCGGGCGGCCCGCGGGTGGCCGTCCTGCTCCCCCAGACCTACATGAATGAGGCCGGTCGCGCGGTCGGCCCGGCCCGGGGCGCCTTCCAAGCCGACCTCGACCGGGTCCTGGTCATCCATGACGAGATCGACGTCCCGTTCGGCGAGGTGAGAACCCGCCTGGGCGGCGGCCTGGCCGGGCACAACGGCCTGCGATCGCTGCGCCGCGAACTGGGCGGCGAGGGGTTCGCGCGGGTGCGGGTGGGTGTGGGCCGGCCCGACTCGAGCGATCCCGATGTGGTGTCCGCGTACGTGCTCGGCCCGTTCGTCGAGCCGGCCGAAGAGGTCCAGGCGCTCGTCGCGGCGGCCGCGGACGCCGCCCAGGACGTCGTCCTGGGCCGCGCGGAGCTTCAGTCCCGTTGATCGCTATAGAGACACTGTGACCCCATCCACGACGTCCACGCCGGCGCCAGCCTCATCGCGGGCCTCGGCCTCGCCCTCCGCGAGCTCGTTGCGGTCGCTGCTCGGACACCTGGCCGAGGACGAGTCGGCCGTCGATCTGGCGCGCCACGGTGGCGCCGCGTTCGTGTCCGGTCCGCTGCGGCCCTTCCTGCTCGCCGGGATGCTGGAGGGTCTGCCCGACTCGCTCGGGGCCGGCCATCCGGCGCTGATCGTCGCGGCCGACGATCGCGCGGCCCGGGACCTGGCCGCTGAACTCCGATCGTGGCTGGCGCCCCGGCCGGTGCGTTTCTACCCGTCGCGGGGCGTGGCCTATGAGTCTCATCTGGCTCCCCCGCCCCACCTGGTCGGACTGCGGGTGGCCGCTCTCGATGCCCTGATGCACTGGGCCGAGGGCCCGCAGGAGGCGGCGATGGCTCCGGTGGTCGTGATCTCGGCCGTCGCGCTCTCCGAGAAGGTGCCGGACCCGTCGCTGCGGCCGCAGTCGTTTGTCCTTCGGGTCGGAGAGGAGCTCGACCTCGAGGCCTGCCTGGCGAGTCTGGTCGGGGCCGGCTACGAACGCGTCGACCAGGTCGAGGATCGGGGCCAGTTCGCCGTTCGCGGCGGACTGCTCGACGTCTACCCGGCCACCGAGGAGCGGGCGGTGCGGGTGGACCTGTTCGGCGATCAGATCGATTCTCTGCGCTGGTTCTCGACCTTCACGCAGCGGTCGCTGGGCGAAGCCTCCGAGGTCGAGATCGCGCCCGCGGCCGAGCTCGCACCCGAGCATCGCGAGCTCGCGGAGATAGCCGCGCTCGAAGGCCTGGACGCCGGACACCGACCCGACGTGGCCGAGCTCCTGCCGGTCGACCGCTTCCGGGCCCTGTCCGAGCTGATTCCCGCCGACACGGTCGTGGTCGTGGCCCAGGAGGAGGAGGTCGGGCCCGCCCTGCGCGATCAGTGGGACGACGTCTGCGCCGCCTTTCACGACGCCGACGCGCACCATCTCTACCTGCCCCCCGATGCCGTCGCCGGCGAGCTCGAGCGCCGTGCGGTCGCGCACCTGTCGTCGATCAGCGGCGATCAACCGCGTCAGTTCCGAGCCCAGGCGGCGGGCAGCGCGGCGCGGTCGCTGCGCGAGGCCGAGCCCGAGCTCGAGCGCTTGCTGCGCTCCGGCTACACCACCACCGTGGCGTGGTCGCGGCGCGGTGAGGGGGAGCGCGCCGCCTACAACCTGACGCGACTGAAGGCGGCCTGGCTGGGCGAGGCGGACGGGGCAGTCCAGCCGGCGCTGCGCTTCGCCGCGGCGACTCTCCGCGAGGGCTTCGTCGCGCCGAGCTTTCGGCTGGCGGTCATCCCCGATCACCGCCTGTTTCGTCGCCGCCGCGCGCCGGAGGAGCGACCCACGGGGCGCCGCGGACTCCTGCGCTCGTTCGCCGATCTGCGCGCGGGCGACATCGTGGTCCACGAGGACCACGGGATCGCGCGGTTTGGCGGCTTCGAGACCAAGACCGTCGCCGACGTCACGCGCGACTACCTGTATCTGGAGTTCCAGGGAGACGATCGGGTCTTCGTCCCCTCCGACCAGCTGGCCAAGATCTCGCGCTACGTCGGGGTGGGGGGAGGCAACCCGCCCCTGAGCAAGCTCGGCGGGGCGCGCTGGGAGACGATGAAGGCGCGCGCCCGACGCGCCGCCCAGGAGCTGGCCGGCGAGCTGCTTCATCTCTACGCCGAGCGGCGGCGACGCAGCGGCTACTCGTTCGATCCCGACGGCGACTGGCAGCGCGACTTCGAGCAGCGCTTCCCCTACCAGGAGACCCCCGATCAGCGGGAGGCGATCGAGATGGTCAAGGCCGACATGGAGGCGCCCAGGCCGATGGATCGCCTGATCTGCGGCGACGTCGGCTACGGCAAGACCGAGGTCGCGCTCCGCGCGGCGTTCAAGGCGGCCACCGACGGCAAGCAGGTGCTCATGCTCGTTCCGACCACGATCCTGGCCCAGCAGCACTACGGCACCTTCGCCGAACGCCTGAAGGACTATCCGGTCACGGTCGAGCACGTGTCGCGGTTTCGCTCGGCCGCCGAGCAGCGGGCGGCGATCGCGGGCTTCAACAGCGGCGCGGTCGACATCCTGATCGGGACCCATCGGTTGCTCTCGCGCGACGTCACAGCCAAGGATCTTGGTCTGCTGATCCTGGACGAAGAGCAACGTTTCGGCGTCCGCCAGAAGGAGCTGCTGCGTCAGCTGCGCCTGCAGGTCGACGTGCTCGCCATGTCGGCGACGCCGATCCCCCGCACGCTCCAGATGTCGCTGGCCGGGCTGCGGGACATCTCGGTGATCGAGACTCCGCCCGAGGGGCGCCGGCCGGTGAAGACCTACGTGGGGGAATTCGACGACTCTCTCGTGCGCCAGGCGATCGTGCGCGAGCAAGAGCGGGGCGGCCAGGGGTTCTACGTGCACAATCGGGTGGAGACCATCGACGAGACGGCCGAGCGGCTGCGCGCCCTGTGTCCGGGCGTGCGCTTCGAAGTGGCGCACGGGCAGCTCGAGGAGTCCGAGCTCGAGACCCGCATGCTCGCCTACCTGCGGGGTGACGCCGACGTGCTGGTCTGCACGTCGATCATCGAGTCGGGCATCGACATTCCGCAGGCCAACACGCTGATCGTCGAGGGCGCCGATGCCTTCGGCCTGGCCCAGCTGTACCAGATCAGGGGTCGGGTCGGGCGTAGCCGCGAGCGCGCCTACGCCTACCTGCTCTACAACTCGGCCGCCGCTCTGACGCAGGAGGCCGCTCAGCGGCTGGCCGCCCTGTCGGATTACACCGAGCTGGGGGCGGGGTTCAGGGTCGCGATGCGCGACCTCGAGATCCGGGGCGCCGGGAACCTGCTCGGGGACGAGCAGTCGGGCCACGTCGCTGCGCTGGGCTTCGAGCTCTACCTGCAGATGCTCGAGGAGGCGGTGCGCGCGGGCCGCGATCGCCAGGCGGGCGAGCCCCCGGAGCCGGTGCGCCTCGACGTCAACGTCGACGCCTACGTCCCGGCCGACTACATCCCGTACGAGCAGGCCAAGATCGACGTCCATCGACGCATCGCCGCGGCCGTCGAGGTGGCCGAGCTGGCCGAGCTGCGAGACGAGCTCGACGACCGGTTCGGGCCGCTGCCCGAGCCCCTGGCCAACCTCATCGCGCTCCAGCAGGCCCGGATCAAGTTCGGCCAGGCCGGTGCCCGGACGGTGACCTTCCGCTCAGGCCGCCTGGCGGTTGCGCCCGTGGAGCTCGATTCGGCCAGGGCTCGGAGGCTGCGGGAGCAGATTCCCGAGGCGCTGTACGAGTCCGGGCGTTCGCAGCTCTCGGTCCGGGTCGGGGAAACCCCCTCCGAGCGCTTCCCCACGGTGGTGAGGGCGGCCGACGTGCTGCTCGCGCTCCAGGCCGAGGCGGCCTGACCACGGCCTGATTGGCGCCTGAACGGGCGCCCCGCGGCGGCGTGGACGCAATCTCGATTCGCTAGCATGCGCCCGCTTGTCTCGCAGGTCCACCATCCTGACGGCGCTTGGCGCCGTTTTCATTTGTGGGCTCCTGCTCGCCGCTTGCGGCAGCGGGGTCCCCGGCAACGCCGTGGCGCGCGTGGGCGACATGTCCATCACGCGGACCAACTTCGGCCACTGGCTGCGGGTGGCCGCCATCTCCTCGGCCAGCACCGTGCCGGGTCAATCGCCCGCCAACGTGATCGCCCCGGACCCGCCGAACTTCACCGGCTGCATCGCGCAGAAGCAGCGCACGGCGCCCAAGCCCCCCAAGGGACAGCCGGCTCCCACCAGGGCGGCGCTCAAGGCGCAGTGCGAGCAGGACTTCAGCAGCCTGCGCGACCAGGTCATGTCGTTCCTGGTCTCCTCGGACTGGATTCTGGGCGAGGCCTCCGATCAGGGGATCAAGGCCACCTCGGCGGAGATCCTGGCCCGCTTCAACCAGATCAAGGCGCAGCAGTTCCCCAAGGCGGCGGACTTCAACAAGTTCCTCGCCAGCTCCGGGATGACGCTCAACGATCTGTTCTTCCGGGTCAAGCTGATCGTGCTCTCCGACAAGCTGCGGGCGAAGATCATCAAGGGCAAGGGCGCGGTTTCCAGCGCCCAGATCGCGCGCTACTTCCAGCAGAACCGGGCGCGCTACGCGCAACCCGAGCGCCGCGACCTGCGGATCATTCTCACCAAGACCCAGCCGGCCGCCCAGAAGGCCAAGCGGGCGCTTCAGAACGGGAAGAGCTTCAAGGCGACGGCCAAGAAGTTCTCGATCGATCAGGCGACCAAGAACCAGGGCGGTGCGCTGCTGGGCGTCGCTCGCGGCCAGCAGGAGAAGGCCCTCGACGACGCGGTGTTCTCAGCCAAGGTGGGCGTCCTGAGCGGGCCCATCAAGACCACCTTCGGCTACTACGTATTCCGCGTCGAGAAGATCATTCCGGCCAGCCAGCAGACGCAGGCCCAGGCCACGCCCGAGATCCGGGCGCTGCTCTCCCAGATGGCCCAGCAGCAGGCACTGACGACGTTCATCAGCCACTACCAGGCCAAGTGGAAGTCGCGCACCAACTGCCGGTCGGGCTACGTGGTGCAGACGTGCAGCAACTTCCACGCGCCCAAGGGAGTCACCAGCCCCGTCGTGCCCGGTGCGCCCTCGCAGGGCGCCCCGCCGGCACAGGGCGCCCCGCCCTCACAGGGCGCCCCGCCCTCGCAGGGCACTCCGCCCTCACAGGGCTCCCCGCCACGCGTCGGCGGGGGCACCACCACCGGCTAGGCAGGCGTGGCAGGCGCTCAGCCCGCCTCCGCGCTCGTCGAGCTCGAGGGCATAACGCGTCGCCTGCGCCGCGAATGTCCCTGGGACCGCGAGCAGGACGAGCGCTCGATCGTCCCGCACACGGTCGAAGAGGCCTACGAGCTGGCCGACGCCGCCCACGCGGGTGACGACGCTCGGTTACTCGACGAGCTCGGTGACGTCCTGTTCCAGGTGTACTTCCTCAGCCTCCTGTTGGAGGAGCGGGGCAGCGGCAGCCTGGCCGCGGTCGCGAGTCACGTCACAGAGAAGCTGGTCCGCCGCCATCCACACGTCTTCGGCGAGGCACGGGTGGGCGATGCCGACGAGGTCGTGCGACGCTGGGACGCGATCAAGCGCTCCGAGCCGGGCCGAGGCGACTCCGCCTTCGGCCCGCTCCCCGAGAATCTCCCGGCTCTGATTTCCGCGCGCAAGCTCCAGCGCCGGGCCGCGGCCGCAGGTTGGGACTCCCCCGAGCCCACGGAGGTGATTCGCAGGCTGGAGGAGGGCCTGGCCCGGCTCGCGCCCCAGGCCTCGCCCGGCGGCGCCGCACCGAACTCGCGCGACGAACGCCGGCGGGAGGTCGGGGACTTCCTGTTCGCGGCCGTGGCGCTGGCCCGCGCGCTCGAGGTCGATCCCGAGCTCGCGCTTCACGAGGCGGGCAGCCGCTTCCGTCGTGAGGTGGAGACGGAGACATGAGCCAGATCGAGCGCGTGCATGCACGCCAGATCCTCGACAGCCGGGGCAATCCGACCGTCGAGGTCGAGGTGGCGCTGCGCTCGGGGGCGCTCGGGCGAGCGGCGGTCCCATCGGGTGCGTCGACCGGTGAGTTCGAGGCCACCGAGCTGCGCGACGGCGGCCGCGCCTACCTGGGTAAGGGCGTCACGCGCGCGGTGGCGAACGTCAACGGCGAGATCGCCAAGGCGATCGAGGGCCACGACGCCACCGACCAGCAGGGGCTTGACCGGCGGCTCATCGATCTCGACGGGACCCCCAACAAGTCTCGCCTGGGTGCCAACGCGATCGTGGGGGTCTCGCTGGCGGCGGCCCACGCCGCGGCCGCCGAGGAGAGCCTGCCCCTGTGGCGCTACCTCGGGGGCGACGCGGCGCACCTGCTGCCCCTTCCGCTCATGAACGTGCTCAACGGGGGAGCGCACGCCGACAACCGCGTGGACTTCCAGGAGTTCATGATCGTGCCTTGGAGCGCCGCCTCCTTCTCGGAGGCGGTGAGGATCGGCTCCGAGGTCTTCCATCGCCTCAAGGCGCTGCTGCTCGAGCGGGGCCTGGCCACCGGGGTCGGCGACGAGGGCGGCTTCGCCCCCGACCTCTCCTCCAACGAGGAGGCGCTCGAGGTGCTGGTCGACGCCATCGAGGCGGCGGGATACCGGCCCGGCGACGAGGTGGTCATCGCGCTCGACCCCGCCACGAGCGAGCTGCGCGCCGCCGCCAACGGCAGCTACGTGCTCGAGCACGAGGGCCGGACGCTCGACTCGGGCGCCCTGATCGACTACTGGGCCGACCTCGCCGGCCGCTATCCGATCCTCTCGATCGAAGACGGGATGGCGGAAGAGGACTGGGACGGTTGGCGAGCGCTGACCGAGCGCCTGGGCGATCGCATCCAGCTCGTCGGGGACGACCTGTTCGTGACCAACCCGGAGCGCCTCAAGCGAGGAATAGAGCTGGGGGTCGCCAATTCGATCCTGATCAAGGTGAATCAGATCGGGACGCTGACGGAGACGCTGACCGCGATCCACATCGCGCATCAGGCGGGTTACACCGCGGTGATGTCTCACCGCTCGGGCGAGACCGAGGACGTGACGATCGCCGATCTGGCGGTGGCCACGGCGTGTGGTCAGATCAAGACTGGCGCCCCGTCGCGCACGGATCGCGTGGCCAAGTACAACCAGCTGCTGCGCATCGAGGAGCTGCTGGGCGCCGACGCGGCGTTCGCGGGGCGCTCGGCCCTGCGCGCCTGACGGGCAGACTCGCCGGGCGCGGGCGGGAGTTCAGCAGCGGGAGCGGGGGAGGAGTTCGCCCGCTGGGGGCGAAGGCCTGCCGCGATGGCCGCGACAACCGCTGGGCGACGGGTTGCTAGCAGGCGCACGCCCGCGGGCGGGGTGCGTTGGGACCGGGTGGGACGGATCGCCATGCTCATGGTGCTCCTCGGCCTGGCCTACCTGTACATCGGGGCCGTGCTGTCCTACATCACGACCTACCGCGATTCGAAGGCCCATCAGGCGACGATCCACCAGCTTCAGCGCGAGAACGCGGTCCTGAACGCCAAGCGGGCCACCCTGCTGCGCACGAGCACGCTCGAACGAGCGGCCCGGGCGCAGGGCATGATCCGGCCCGGGGAGCGTCCGTACATCATCCAGGGCCTGCCCCGCCGGTGAGCGCGTGGGGGCCCGCGCGCGCCCGGCCTGTTCTACAGTGCCGCGCGTGTCGTTCGAGAACGCGATGTTCCAGTGGCGCGAGGGTGAGCGGCGCGTGCGCGAGGCGCCCGCCGCGCAGCGACCGGTCCTCGAACGCGTGATCGAGGCGCTCGTGGCCGAGCTGCGCCGGCGCTTGGGGGGGACCTTCACGACGCAAGAGTTGTTCGAGCTCTACGCGGCGGGCACGGATTGGTCCCACGACGTGGCGGTCCAAGTGGCTCCGCGGTCGCCGTGGGCGTGGGATGCCCGGACCGTGGGAGACGCGGCGTTCGGCCGCTATGTCCGGGAGGCCGCGGACTACGCGGGCGGCCGCCGGGTACCTCTGTCCTGAGCGACGATGACCGTTGCGACGGCGGTCAGTCTTCGTCTTCGCCGCTGCGGCGAATGACGATCTGATCCTCTTCGACGGTCACCACGACGGGACGATGGCCGGCCCAGTGCTCGGCGTAGACGGGGTTGTCCTGGATCGCTGGATCGAGCCATAGGCCGTAGCCCTCCTCGCCGTGCTCGAACGTGCCCTCGAGTGCTCGTGAGGCACGGGACCCGCGCCGGCCACGTCCTCCGCGCCGACCCCGGCGGCGCGCCCCGCCCGCCGGGACCTCGTCGGGCTCGGACACCTCCTCGGACTCCTCCTCGGACTCCTCCTCGGCGCGCCTGGCCTCGGCGGCCTCGAGCTCGGCGGCGATCAGGGCGTCGTCCTCCGCGCGAAGGTCGATCTCGTCGTCGAAGTCACGCCCGGCCGGGGCCTCTTGAGCATCGCCCTCCACGAGCAGGCCGTTCTCACGCTTGAACTGTTGAATCTCCTGAACGGTTACGTCGAGCTGATGCGCCACCCAGGCATCGGTTCTTCCCTGCCGGACCCAGGTTCGGATCTGGTTTAGTTGCGGGCGCAGCGAGCGACGAGCCATCGGCGGGGGGAGCCTAGCGGACGCTGGGAAGAGGTTCGCTTTCGGTGCCGAAGGCTGTGTGGTTCCCACATAGAAGGTTCTGGCCCTTGTTTTTGGGACCATTTCCTGCTTAAGTGGCTTGGGATCCGGGGGCAGGGGCGGGAGGTGCCCTTCTGTGCTGGTACTGACACGCAAGTCCAACCAGAGCATCATGATCGGGGACGACATCGAGATCTCCGTTCTCTCGGTCATGGGCGAGAAAGTGCGGATCGGCATACAGGCGCCGCGCGACGTGCCGGTCTTCCGCAAGGAGGTCTACCTCGAGATTCAGCGCGAGCGCCAGCAACCCGCGGCGGACGGAAGCGTGCGCGGCGAGGTCGAGCAGGCGCTCGGAAAGCTGTCGGGGCCCTGAGCTAACCGGGCGGGCGCGAGCCGGGCGCGCGAGCCGGGCGCGCTAACCCATCACGTAGTACAGCGTCCTGAACATCACGACGGTCACGGCCACCGCGGTCAGGATCAGCGTCATCACCAGCAGCACGAATCGCGCGGACGCATGCCGCTGCATGCGCTCGCGGCGCCGGTGGCGCGAGCGTCGAACGGCGGCCCGTCGCAGAGACTCGCGGCGGTTGCGATCCTCCTGGGTCTCTTCGACGAATGCACGCTCGAGCTGAGCGAGGCTCTGTCGCATCCGCATCGCCCGGAGAGCCTAGCCCACCGGGGCCCCGCTTTCTCCGCCCCCGCTGCGCGGCCCTATGCCACCGGGGTCCGGCCCTCCTGCTCCTCGTAGATGCGGATGAAGCGCAGGTAGTTCTCGGCGACCTGCTCGGCGGCTTCCTGGCGGTCGAGGTCTCCCGCCAGGAAGCTCTTGAGCGCGTCCCACCAGATCGAGCGACCGATCGCGAAACCCACAAATCCGTCCACCGGGGCCGCCTGCTCGAGCCAGTGATCGACCTTCTCGGTGCTCGCTCCCCGACCGAGGACGACGCAAACGACGCCGTCGCGGCCGTCGCGCCTCGCGGTCCGGGCCAGCATCTCGCAGTCGGAGCGCTCGTCCACCCCCTCGATCTTCCAGATGTCCGGTTCAACCCCGGCGTCCTGGAGCTCCTCGATCACCCGCCGCATGAGGTCGGGGCGCAGCTCGGCGTCATAGCGGTCGCTGTCTCCGCCGACCGATTCCAGCTGCGCCGGCACGGCCGGCACCAGCAGCTCGAACAGGAACCTCCGGTCTCGCTCGTGCAGCCAGTCGGCTAGTCGCTTGAGCTTGGCGGCCTGCTCGCGATTGGCGTCCGCGTCGCCTTCCGGGTTGTAGCGCACCAGCACCTTGGAGAAGTCCGGGTCGAAGGCGAGGATGTGCTCGCCGAATTGGTCTCCGTACTCGAAATCGAAGGTGTCCTGGCCGGACTTCTCGACCGGCATCGCCAGCTTGAGCCCGTGCTCGCGGGCCTCACGGGGGATGTCTCCACCGAACTGCTCGTCGACGAGGACTCCGCTGGCTTCGGCGTCCACCCCTCCGCGCGCCACCGCCCTGAGCATCCCCTCGAAGATCAGGTGCTTGGCGTCGGAGATGGTCTGAGTCTGCTCCGGCGAGGGCTCCCCCTCGATCCCGAACATCTTCTTCTGGAACGACCCCCGGTGGTCGAACGCGAGGATGTACAGCTTGCCGTCGTAGCCCAGGTCCATGAGGTGGTCGTCTCCCCTCGTTCGTCGATCTGCCGGCACGGTGGCCATGAGCGGGCACAGCTCTGCATCCGCCGGGCCGGGCTGGCCCAGATTCAACCACTTTGGGCCGGGTAGGCTGGCGCGCGCATGCAACACAACTTCCGAGGTCCCAGCTACACGGTCGGGGTCGAGGAGGAGCTCATGATCGTGGACGAGGGCTCCTTCGAACTGGCCAACGCCATCGAGTCACTGCTCGAGGACGCCCCGGAAGGCGAGATCAAGCCCGAGCTCATGGAGTCGGTGCTCGAGATCTCGTCCGATCCGTGCCGCGACGTCATTCAGCTGACCGAGCAGTTGCGCGCTCTGCGTCGGCAGGTCTCGGAGTCGGCGGCGAGCAAGGGCCTGCGCATCGGTTCGGCCGGTACCCATCCGTTCGCCATGTGGGAGGACCAGAGGATCGTCGCCCGAGACCGCTACCGGGGCCTGATCAGCAGCCTCGCGTTCGTGGCGCGCCAGGAGCTGCTGTTCGGCATGCACGTGCACGTGGGGATCGACGACCCGGACAAGGCGATCCACGTCGCCAACGGGATGCGGGTGCACATTCCGCCGCTGGTGGCCCTGGCCGCCAACTCGCCTTTCTGGCGGGCCGACGCCACAGGGCTCGCTTCGACGCGCATGCCGATCTTCCGGGCCTTCCCGCGGGTGGGCACCGCGCCCTCCTACGCCGACTGGAGCGACTACGAGCGGCGGATCGACTTCATGGTCCGCAGCGGGGTGATCGAGGACTACACCTACCTGTGGTACGACGTCCGGCCCCACCCCAACCTGGGCACCGTGGAGATCCGGGCTATGGACTCCCAGACCCGGCTCGAGCACACCGTGGCGCTGGCCGCGCTCACCCAGGCTCTGGTCAAGGAGCTCGCCGAGCACTACGAGTCGGGGCAGAGGCTGTCCGAGTACCCATGGGAGATGCTCGACGAGAACAAATGGCTGGCGGCCCGGCACGGGCTCGACGGCGAGCTCGTCGACCTGCCCCGCAGCGACCGGGTGAACGCCCGGGCGCTGGGGCGCCGGTTGTACGAGCGCATGCGCGAGCACGCCCAGGACCTGGGTTCGGAGAACGAGCTCGAGGGCATCGTCGACCTGCTCGAGCGCGGAAACGGAGCTCAGCGCCAGCGCGTCGTGTTCGAGGCCAACCACGACCTGCGCGAGGTCATGGCCGAAATCGTGGCGGCCACGTCGCCCGAGACGCCGCCCCTGTAGCCGCGCCGGCCGCGGCCCGCGGGCAGTGATGAGCCCGCGTCAGCGCGGCCCTAGAATCATGAGCCCATGTCGCGCGGCGCTGAACTGTTCGTGGTGTGCCCGAACCCGGAGTGCCGCTCGGAGGTCAGCCCGTACGTAACGGAATGCCCCTACTGCGGCACCCGCGTGCGCAAGCGGGCGCCCAAGCTCGACCGCCGTGGGCCCAGCCGCCGCCCGCGGGGCCGGCGCCCGGCGCCGAGCCTGAGCCGGCTGCGGCCGGACGAGATCCCCGGCATCCGCCCCGAGGCGCGTCCGTATGCGACAGGCGCGCTGGTGCTCGTCAGCTGCGCCGTCTGGATCGTCGGGAAGGGGGGTCTCGTGTCGCTGTCGAGCCTGCCGGTCAACGGACCGCTGGGCCAGGAATGGTGGCGCGTGCTGACGACGCAGTTCCTCTACGTCAGCGGGGTGTACATGTTCGGTGCCCTGCTGGCGGTCGGGATCTTTGGCTGGCTGCTCGAGCGCCGTTACGGACCCGTCGGGGTGCTCGTCCTGTTCGCGCTGACCGGCGCCGGGGGCGCGGGGTTGGAAGTCGCCCTGCAGACATATCCCGTGGCCTTCGGCGGGAATGGAGCCGCGCTCGGGCTGCTCTGCGCCTGGGCGGTACCCGACCTGATGGCCCGTATCCGCGGGACCGACTACGAGGGCGACCTCCTGGGCGTGGGGGTGATCGCGGCCGCGCTGGCGCTCATCCCGCTGGCGCGTGACGAGGCCAGCGCGCTGGCCGGACTGGGTGGCGCGGTGGCCGGCCTGTTGGCGGGCCTGGTGCTCGCGCGCCTGTCTCCGCGCTAGCGGGAGGATCAAAGAAGGGGCTCCGCCCCTCGCGGGGCTCCGCCTGGAGGCGGGCGCCCCGGTGCTCAGAGCACCCTGATGTGGCCGGGCTCGCCCGTCACCAGCCGACCGATCGGCGTCCCCAGGGCCGCTGGGGCTGACGCTGCCGGCACGGCGGCGAGCAGGCCGCCCGAGGTCATCGCGTCGCACACCAGCCAGCGCCGGGCCTCGCTGACCCCCTCGGCGAAGCTGGCGAAGCGTTCGGCGTGGGCCCGATTGCGTCGGGTCCCCCCGGCGATGGGCGCGTCCGGTCCCGCGAGCAGCTCGAGCGTACCGGGAATGGCGGGCACCGCCTGCGCGTCGACCTCCGCCGCCAGCCCGCTGGCCCGCGCGAGCTCGTGCAGATGGCCGAGCAGCCCGAACCCGGTCACGTCCGTGAGCGCCCTCGCCCCGGCGTCGCATGCCGCCAGCGACGCGTCCCGGTTGAGCTCGCGCATCACCGCGATGGCCCGGTCGGTGAGGCCGTCGGGCGCCCGACCGCGCTTGCTTGCGGTCGAGGCCACGCCCACCCCCAGCGGCTTGGAGAGGACCAGCACGTCTCCGGCTCGACCGCCGGCGTTGGTCAGGATCCGGTCGGGATGCGCCACGCCGGTCACCGCCAGCCCGTACTTGGGCTCCGGGTCGTCTATGGAGTGACCTCCCACGATCACGGCACCGGCCTCCGTAACGGCATCTTGACCCCCGCGCAGGATCTCCCCGAGCACCTGCGCCCCCAGCTCCTGGAGCGAGAAGGCGACCACGTTGAGAGCCGTGATCGGCCTGGCCGCCATCGCATAGAGATCGGACAGGGCGTTGGCGGCCGCGATGCGGCCGAACTCGTAGGGGTCGTCGACGATGGGGGTGAAGAAGTCGACCGACTGGACGATGGCCAGGTCCTCTGCCACCCGGTACACGCCGGCGTCGTCCGCCGTCTCGGTTCCCACCAGGAGGTTGGGATCGTCCGATCGCGGGAGCAGGGCGAGGACCGGATCCAGATCGGCGGCGCCGATCTTGCACCCGCAGCCCGCGCCGTGCGACAGGGACGTGAGGGACGCGACCACCCGCCTATCATGACCCGCGCGTTGCCCAGCCGCACCTACACCGCCGCCGAGGTCGACGCTGCGATCGAGGCCCTCCAGGATCCCGACCGCTTCTCCCATGCGCAGGAGGTGGTGGCGCACGCTGCGCCGGGCCTGCAGCGCGTCCTCAACGAGGCGCTGGACCTGGGGGGCTGGTTCGGCGATGCCCACCAAGATCAGCTGCGCCGGGTCGCCGCGATCGCCGACCCGGGGGACCGCCTGCGGGAGTTGAACACGATGGTGGCCGAGGAGACGCGCGTCGGCATGCTGGTGGGAGTGGCCGTCGGTTTCGAGCTCGCTCACGAGCTGCAGAAGCGCCAGGGCGCCGCCCCGGCGTCCGATCAGACCAACGACTAAGGAGACGACATGGAGATCCGTTATCTCGGCCATGCGGCGTTCGCGCTGACCGACGGGGACACGACGGTGCTGGTCGACCCCTTCCTGACCGGGAACCCGAAGGCGGCGGCGACCGCGGATGAAATCGATGCCGACGCGATCCTGCTCACTCATGGTCACGCCGATCACATCGGAGACACCGTGGCCATCGCCAAGCGCACCGGTGCGCCAGCGGTCGCCATCGTCGAGCTCGCCAACGAGCTCTCCGGTGACGGAGTCGAGGTCTTCGACCCCAATCTGGGTGGGACGGTGAAGTTCGACTGGGGATGGGTGAAGCTGGTGCCGGCCTGGCACACCTCCACCACGCCCAAGGGCACCGTGAACACGCCTACGGGCCTGGTGATCAACTTCGCGGGTAAGACGATCTACCACCTGGGCGACACGTCGCTGTTCTCCGACCTGGCGTTGGTGGGTAAGCGCAGCCCGATCGACGTCGCCTTGATATGCATCGGCGGGCACTACACGATGGATCGCTGGGACGGGTTAGAAGCCGCCAACCTGATCGGCGCGCCCGAGGTCATTCCCTGTCACTACGACACCTGGCCGCTGATCGAGACCGACGTCGAGGCGTTCCGAGCCGACGTCGAGGCTGGGACTTCCTCGGGCGTGGTCGTGCTCTCTCCGGGCGGGACGCACGCGCCATGACGCACGCCGTCGTTCTCATCGAGGCCGATCGCGATGCGCTACCCACGTTGGGCGGGGCGCTCGCGGGCATCGAAGGCGTGGCGGAGGCCTATTCCGTCACCGGCGAATGGGACTTCGTGGCGATCGTGAGGGTCGGGCGGCACGAGCAGCTGGCCGACGTGGTCACGGTCGGAATCTGTGCGCTCCCGGGCGTGGCCCGCACGCAGACGATGGTCGCCTTCGAGGCCTTCTCGCGCCACGACCTCGAGGCGCTGTTCTCACTCGGGGACTGAGCGACAGGCTACCCCGCGACCGCGACCGCGAACTGCGGCCCGGCCGTGCGCTGGCCCGCGACCGCGAGCTGCGACCCGGCCGTGCGCTACCCCGCCACCACGAGCTGCGGCCCGGCCGTGCGCTGGCCCGCGGCCCCCGCGTGGTGGCCTACGGCTGGGAGCCGCGGCCGCGCTCGAACCAGAGAGCGCGGTCCTTCCAGTCGTGGGCCATCATGAGCCCGGCCGCGGCGGTGAGCGCGATCATGGTGCGAGCGGTGATCCGCGCGGCGAGCAACCCTCCGGCGGCCACTCCGGCGAGCAGCGCTCCTACGCCTCCGTGGTGGCACCGCTGCCCCAGCACCCACAGCCTCTTGCGCTGAGGGTCGAAATACACGGGGTGAAAGTGCGACGGGGTGGCAGATGGCGGCATAACCGAGCCCCACTGGTGCTGCGGAACTGCCCTACAACTCGAATATCGGTCCACTGCGCTTGACACTGGAGTCCGGCCGCGATCGCTCGTTCATCTGTCGAGTTCGCGCGCCGTGCCCGCAGCCCTGCTCGGCCCGTGTCGGCGGGGTCCCGGGCCCGGCCCGCTAGGCTGAGGCGGCTGTTCTCGATCGGCTTCCCCGTGTCCCAGTCAGCAACGCCCCGTACCGAGCGCCTGGACTTCAGGGCCACCAGTGACCCTGCGCTTCAGGAGTCAGCCGACCGGGGCGAGACTCAGCTGCTGACCTACCGGCAGCTGTACGAGCTGTGGGAGCGCCAGCAGTGGGCCACCCAGGAACTCGACTTCTCCCAGGACCGCATCGACTGGCACGAGCGCATCGATCCGGAGGAGCGATTCGCTCGCATGTACGGTCTCTCCAGCTTCTTCATCGGAGAGCAGCGAGTCGCCGCGGAGCTTGGTCCGATGATGCGTGCGTGCCCCGAAGAGGACATGCGCATCTTCCTGTGCACCCAGATCGCCGACGAGGCCCGGCACGTGGCGTTCTTCGATCGCTTCTACTCCGAAGTGGGTGTGCTGGAAGCGGACTCGCTGGAAGGCCGCCTGGAAGAGACCAGCGAGCACCTCAATCCCCAGTTCGAGGTCCTCTTCGACGAGTTGCTCCGGCGCCGGATCGATCGTCTGGCGCGTGAACCGGAGGACCTCGAGACGCTGGTGGAGGCGGTGACGATCTACCACATGGTCATCGAGGGCATGCTCGCCCTCACGGGCCAGCACTTCATCATCGATTACAACGAGCGCCAGGGAACGCTTCCCGCGTTCGTCGAGGGCTTCACCAAGGTGGCCCGAGACGAGCACCGGCACGTCGCCTTCGGCGCGCGCTTCCTGCGCGACATGGCGGCGACCGATCCGAGCTACGGCGAGGCCATCCAGCGCACGTTGGCCGAGGTGGCGCCGGCCGCCGACGGCGTCCTGCGGCCACCGTGGATCGATCCCGGCGACGAGGACACACCGTATTTCGGGGTCTCGGTCAAAGAGTCCCGCGCCTTCGCGATGCAGGCCCTGGAGCGCCGGCTGAAGGTAATCGGTCTGTCCGCCGCGGCCTGAGGTGAGCCGCACACCCGGGCGCTCGCGGCCGCCCCGCGGCGCGGGGCCGGTCAGGCCGGAGTTCGGGCCCAGCCTGCCCGAGCTGCTGCGCCCCTGGCTGCGCCGGAAGGCGCCCCGCAGCCGGCGCGCTCTCGCGATCGCCGCCGGCGTCGTGCTCGCGCTAGCGGTGTTGGCGATCGTCGTCATCGCGCGCGGCAATCACTACTCACGCTCCAGCCCGATCGCATTCAACTTCAGCTACCCCGGCGCGCTGCGCCTGGTGCCCGCCGGCCCGGGTGAATACGTCAGGCTCGAACAGCGCCGCGGCGGGAACGTGATCCAATCATTCGCCGCCGAGCCTCTGCGGGTGAACGCGTACAGCGGATATCCGGAGAGCGAACTTCCGGTCTACGCCGCCGCCTACGTCCGCCGGCTGGCCCTGAGCACCACTGGATTCGTCGCGCTCGGCGACGGGACGACGGTGGTCGATGGCGCCGCTGCCTACTACGTGCTCTACCAGCTCGGGACCGGGTCGCAGACGGTGTACGGGCACGACTACTTCCTGCTCGCGCGGCGCTCCGGAACGCGCCGGGGAGTGATCCTCGTGCTGCGGAGCACGCCGGCGGTCGGGATCACCTCGGCTCTGGCGGTGGGAACGACCGGTCCCCTCTACGACGTCCTGAACAGCTTCAAGCTGGGCTAGGGCGAACCGGCGCCCGGCGGTGCCGGGGCGGGGGCGGCCGGTGGCGGGCCCTGGGGTCCCGCGCTGCCGGTGGTACCCGGCCCGGGTCCAGGGCTGGTTTGACTGGAGCCCGGCGAGGTGGTCGACGAGGGCGAGGAGGGGGGAGGCGAGCCGCTCGATGACCCGCTCGAAGGTTGTCCCGAGCCGCCGGATCCGCTCGGGCTCGGGGAAGAGCCGGATCCGCTCGAGGATGTGCCGGATCCGTCACCCGGGGTGCTCGAAGGCCGGGCCGGCCCGCCGGGCCCAACGGTCGACGCCGGGGCGTGGGGCGTGACCGCGGGCGTCGTGGGCAGCGCGGTGGTGCCCGAGATCTGCTGGGTCACGGGCGGCTTGGCCGGCGCCGGCTTGGGCAGTTCGTGGGATTGGGCCACGGGCGTATTGAGCATGGCGCGGGCAAGCCGCGAGCGCCGGTGCCGCGCGCGATTCGCGCGGGCGCGCCGGATACGCCGGTCCGCCGCCAGGGCATACGAACGGCCGAGCCCGGCCTCGTCGACCACGGAGGGGTCGGAGGCCACGACCGGCACGGCGGCGGCCCGGTGGATCACCGGATGGGCGGCCCGATGCGGCGGGGCCACGGCGGCGTGGCGCACCTCGACCGCCCCGGCGGTAACCAGTGCAGCTGCCGCCAGACCCGCCACTGCCTTGGTGGCGAGCGCGCCCGACACGATCCCACCGCCCGCGGTGCCCATCGCGGTGGTCCCCGCTGCCGCGCCACCGGCGCCCGCTGCGGTCGCGCTGCTCGCCCCGGCGGTGGTACCGAGCTTGGCCAGGACGAGCTTCTTCATTATCAACATCGGACCGAGCGGGAGGATCGCTGCCAGCGCTCGGTTGTTGGCCTTCAAGGCACTCCGGAAGTTCGTGCAGCGGTCACACTCCCGGACGTGGCGCCGGACGGGCGCGCTCATGCGCATGAGCCCCTCGGCCACGTGCCCGAGCTCGAGCCTGACCTCGTCGCAGGACAGGCGGCGGGCCTCGGTGGCCTCGGCCAGAGATACCCGCGCCCGCACCAGCAGCGACTTCACGCTGGGGATCGTGGTCTCCATGGCCTCGGCGATCTCCTGGTAGGAGAGCGCTTCCATCTCGCGCAGCAGCAGAGCCGTGCGCTGGGACTCCGGCAGCGCGCGCACGTCTTCCATCAGAAGCCGGAACGTCTCGCGCTTGAACACCTTCTCGCCGGTGGATTGACCCGCGTCGGCGTAGTGAACGTCCATCGAGTCCATGCCCACGGCGGTGGCCCGGCGCAGGTGGTTGAGACTGCGGTTACGCGCGATCCGGTACAGCCACGGCCGCACGTTGATCGCACGGTTGTCCGCCAGCATGGCGTTGAAGGCGGCCGCGAACACCTCCTGGAGGACGTCCTCGGCGTCCTCGCGCGAGGAGAGCATATGCCGGCAGAAGGCCAGCAGGCGCGCCTGGTAGCGGGCCACGAGCGCTTCGAAGGCCGAGTGATGACCGCGGCGAACGAGCGCCACCAGG
>DASZHF010000216.1:0-4461 GCA_035938095.1 Solirubrobacteraceae bacterium | reverse complement strand
TCGGCTCCTCGACGTTCCCTGCGTACCGCATCACGCAGGCCGAGTGGGCCGCCCGGGAGAACCGCCCGCCCTGCTTGACGCGGCGCAGCGACGTCGCTGATCGCTCGTCACGTCAGCCACCAGGCGACGCGTATCCCACCCCGTCCTGAAAGGACGAACCTACCCATGCCGCAAACACCCCGGCCTCGTTTCGGGATCATGACCGCCCCGTCACAGGTCGACTACCACGACGTCCTGCGGGTCTGGCGCGAGGCGGACGCAATCCCGCAGATCGAGCATGCGTGGCTGTTCGATCACCTCATGCCGATCTTCGGCGACCCGAACGGGCCAACCTACGAAGGCTGGATATTGCTCTCGGCCCTCGCCGCACAGACCCAGCGACTGCGCCTCGGCCTGCTCGTGACCAGCAACCGCTTCCGGCCACCCGCGATGCTGGCCAAGATCGCCGCGACCGTCGACATGGTCTCCGGCGGACGGCTCGACTTCGGTATCGGCGCAGGCTCACGACCCAGCCTCCCGATGGCCCGGCGTGAGTACGAAGCACACGGCCTCCCCTTCCACGACTTCGCCCACTCCGTGGGGAGCCTCGCCGAAGCGTGCACGGTGATCCGGCGGTTGTGGACCGAGACCGAACCGTTCGACTTCGACGGCACCTACGTCCGCCTCACCGGGGCGTTCTGCAACCCCAAACCCGTCCAGCGCCCTCACCCGCCGGTCCTCATCGGCGGACGCTCGGGCCCCGTGCTGCGCGTGGTCGCCGAGCACGCCGACCTTTGGAACATCCCCGGCGGCGACATCGACGACGCCATCGGCCGCAGTGCACTGCTGGACCGCTACTGCGCTGAGATCGGTCGCGACCCCGCCTCGGTCACCCGATCGATCCACCTGCCGGTCTCCTACGACCAGCCCGGCATCACCCGGGACGCGATCGGCAAAGCAGTAGGGGCCGGCTTCCGGCACATCGTCCTCGGACTGCCAGCGCCCTACCCCGACCACGTGGCCCGGTGGGTCACCGACGAGCTCATCACCATGTCGTCTTAGATGGTTCCATGAAGACCCACCTCAACCCCGAGTCCCTGGCCCGCAATCCGGCCTTCAGCCAGGTTGTCGTCGTCGAAGGGCCCGCGAAGACCATCTACGTCGGCGGGCAGAACGCGGTGCTGCCTGACGGGACGATCACCGCCAACACGCTGGCGGCGCAGGCCCGCCAGGCGCTGCTCAACGTGCAGGCGGCGCTCGCGGCCGCGGGGGCGACGCTCAAGGACGTGGTGCGCTGGACCGTGGCCATCGTCGAGGGCCAGCCCGTGCGGGAGGGGTTCGCCGCCTTCCAGGAGGCGTGGGGCGATGCGGCCGACCCGCCTGCTATCAGCGTTCACATCGTCTCGGGGCTGGCTAACCCGCGATTCCTCATCGAGATTGACGCCATCGCCGTGGTCTGACGGCCGCCAGGCCCGCCGCTGCGCCCGGGAACAGCCCCAGCGAGTCGATCGACGGTGCGGCGGGCGAGTAAAGGCTCAGCCCGGCCGGACGCCTGTCGCCTGCCCGACCTCGATCAGGTGCCCGTCAGGGTCGCGGATGTAAGCGCGGATCTCACGGCCGTGGTCCTTGGGCTCGGTGAGGAACTCGGCGCCTCGCGCTGACCACTCCGCGTAAGCCGCGGCGATGTCGGCCACGCGGATGTTGAGGAACGCGCTGGCCTGATGCGGGTTGTCCGGCGTCGTGAGCGTGACGTCGGGCTTGTCGTCGGTCGGGCCGCCGCCCACGTTGAGGATCATCCAGCTATTGGCCAGCTTCAAGATGACCGGGTCGCGTTCCAGCACCACCGTCGCCCCGAACACCGACCGGTAGAACTCCCGGGACCGGTCCTGGTCGGACACCACCAGGAAGTGGGTCAGCACGAAACCGGTCGCCGGGGCCGGGAAGTCATCCTGGCTCATCAGAACCTCCATCACCGTCAGAAAGCGCCAGCCGTGATGATGGAGCGCTTGATAGGTGGTAGCACACCAAACGCTCCAATATCACGGGTGCGCCCCCCAAACGGAGCGCCAGCGCCCACACACTCGACTCACGTGACCACCCAACCACGCCGGCGGCGATCACGAGGCGCCCGGGGATGAGGCGCCCGGGGGATGAGGCGCCGGGGGAATGAGGCGCCGGGGGAATACCAGTCCCGGGTCTTTGCATTATAGAAACTGACAGTCTAGTTTCGAAGCGTGAAGCATGAGGCGCCGCCGGTGCCAGCTCAGGGCCGACAGGCGGGCGCCCGGGAGTTAACGGAGGAGTCATGGACAAGACCCAGCTCAAGACCCAGCTCACAACCACCGAGCTCGGATCCACCGGCATGGAGATCACCCGGGTGGGCTTCGGCGCGTGGGCCATCGGCGGGGGCGACTGGGAGTTCGGCTGGGGACCGCAGCAGGAGGGCGAGTCGGTGGCGGCGATCCACCGGGCGCTGGAGCTGGGGGTCAACTGGATCGACACCGCCGCCGCCTACGGCTTCGGCCACTCGGAGCAAGTGGTCGGCCGGGCCCTCGAAGGCCTCGATGACCGCCCGTACGTGTTCACCAAGTGCTCGCTGCTGGATGACGGCACCCGCCGCGTCCGGCACAGCCTCAAGCGCGACTCGGTCCTGAGCGAGGCCGAAGCGAGCCTGAAGCGGCTGGGCATCGACGCGATCGACCTGTACCAGATCCACTGGCCGAACCCCGAGGAAGACATCGAGGAGGGCTGGTCAGCCCTGGCCGAACTCAAGGAGCAAGGCCTCGTCCGCCACATCGGCGTCTCCAACTTCGACGTCGCCCAGATGCGCCGCATCCAGTCGATCGCGCCGGTGGAGACGCTCCAGCCGCAGTACTCCCTCATCGACCGCGACGCGGAGCTCGAGATCCTCCCCTTCGCCGAGCGCCAGGGGATCGGCGTCATCGCTTACTCCCCGATGGGCTCCGGCCTGCTGACCGGGGCGATGACCCGCGAGCGGATCGGGCAGATGCCCGCCGACGACTGGCGCGCCCGCGACCCCCGCTTTATCGAGCCGCAGCTCACCAGGAACCTCGCGCTGGCCGCCCGGCTCCGCGCGGTCGCCGGCCGCCACGGCGTCACGCCCGGCGCGGTCGCGGTCGCCTGGACCCTGCGCAATCCCGCGGTGGACGGCGCGATCACCGGCTTCCGCCGCCCGGCCCAGGTGGACCCGGTCGTCGCCGGAGCCAACCTCGAGCTCACCGCCGAAGACATGAACGAGATCGAAGCACGGTAGGAGAGGACCATGACGACAATCGGCTTTGTTGGCCTCGGGGCCATGGGCAGCCGGATCGCCGGCCGCCTGCTCCGCGGCAACCAGTTGTACGGGACGAACCGCACCCCGTCGAGGGCCAGTGAGCTCATCACCCAGGGCATGATCTGGCGCGGCACTCCGCGCGCAGTCGCCGAGGAAGCCGACGTGATCTTCAGCATGGTCACCGACGACGCCGCCCTCGAGGCGATCGCCTCCGGCCCCAACGGGATCCTGGCCGGCCTCGCGCCGGGCAAGATCTACATCGACATGAGCACGGTCAGCCCGCAGGCCAGCCGCACGCTCGCCCAGCGCTTGCAAGCCCTCGGCGCCAGCATGCTCGACGCCCCGGTCTCCGGCACCGTCACCGCCGCCGAGGCGGGCACCCTCACGATCATGGTCGGCGGCCCCGAGGACGCCTTCCGCGCCGTCGAGCAGCGACTGCGCCAGCTCGGCAGCACGGTCACGTACGTCGGCGGCAACGGGCAGGCGCTGCTGCTCAAGCTCGCCATCAACATCAGCCTCGCCGCGCAGATGCTCGCGTTCAGCGAGGGCGTGCTGCTGGCCGAGCGCGGCGGGATCGACCCGGCGCTCGCGGCGGACGTCATGACCAGCAGCGCGATCGGGTCGCCGATGCTCCGGGCGCGGGCGCCGCTCATGCTCGACTTGCCCGCGCAGGCCTGGTTCGACGTCCAGCTCATGGACAAAGACATCCGCATCGTCCTCGACACCGCCCGCGAGCTGGGCGTTCCGGTCCCGTCGGCCGTCGCCGCCGGGGGCATGCTGGCCCGGGCGCAGGAGCTAGGCTACGGCCAGCGCGACATCGCCGCCCTCTACGAGGTGCTGGCGCGGACCCCGGGCAGCAGCGGGAAGGCCGCATGAACGCTGAGATGACCGCGACCGCCGCGCAGCGAGGACGGCCGCGCAGCGAGAAGGCGCGCAGCGCCATTCTCGAGGCAGCGGCGGAACTCCTGCTCGAGCGGGGCCTGGGCGCGGTGAGCATGGACGCGGTCGCCGCGCGGGCGGGGGTCAGCAAGGCCACGATCTACCGGTGGTGGCCCACCAAGGAGACCCTCGCCCTGGACGCGCTGTACACCGAATGGGCGAACGTCCCGCCCGCCCCGGACACCGGCTCACTCAAGGGAGACCTGCTCGCGCTCTTCCGCCCCTGGGTGCGGCTGGCCACCAAGCGG
>DASZHF010000215.1:0-10980 GCA_035938095.1 Solirubrobacteraceae bacterium | reverse complement strand
GGCTCCGTGTCGCGGCAGAACGTCGAGATCGTGCGGAGGTCGTTCGAGGCCCACCGCACGGGCGGGATCGAGGCTGCGATTCCCTTCTATGCCCCCGACTTCGTGTGGGACGCGGGTCCAGACTGGTTGGAGGACCGCGTCTACCGGGGCCACGACGGCGCGCGCCGGCTGGACGCGATCTTCGCGGCGAGCTTCGAGGACTACTCGCTCGTCGTGCATGAGATCCGCGGCGTGGGTGAGCAGGTGCTCGCCTTGTATGAGGCGACCGGTCGCATCAAGGATTCTGGTGTGCCGCTGCGCCAGCCGGTCGGTCTCGTGCTCTCGGACTTCCGCGACGGCGCGATCGGGAAGGTTCGCTCCTACTTCAGCTGGCAGGAGGCCCGCGAGGCCGTCGGCGTGGAGCGGTAGGCGCGCGCTCGCGCTCAGCGCGGGGGCATCCTCAGCGCCCCGTCCAGGCGGATCGTCTCGCCGTTGAGCATCCGGTTCTCGACGATGTCGCAGGCGAGCTGCCCGTACTCGGCGGGCGCGCCGAGCCGGCGCGGGAAGGGAACCCCCGCCCCGAGCGCCGCGCGCGCTTCCTCTCCCAGCGCCGCCAGCAGCGGCGTGTCGAACAGCCCGGGCGCGATCGTGTTGACGCGGATGCCGTACTGGCTGAGGTCGCGCGCCGCCGGGAGCGTCATCCCGACCACGCCGCCCTTGGAGGCGGAGTAGGCGATCTGTCCGATCTGGCCCTCGAAGGCGGCGATCGACGCGGTGTTGATGCACACGCCGCGCTCGCCGTCGTCAGTGGGCTCGTTGCCGAGCATCGCCGTCGCGGCGAATCGCAACGCGTTGAAGGTGCCAACGAGGTTGATGGCGATCACCTTCTCGAAGAACTCGAGCTGGTGGGGTCCGCGCTTGCCCGCGATCTTCTCGGCCCAGCCCACGCCCGCGCAGTTGACGCTGATGCGCAGACCCCCGGGCGCCTGGGCGGCCCGTTCGACCGCGGCCTGGACCTGCTCGGGCTCGGTCACATCTGCCTGGGAGAAGACGGCGCGGTCGCCCAGCTCGCCGGCGAGCGCCGCGCCCTTGTCCTCGTTGACGTCGGCGATCACGACCGAGGCGCCCCGCTCGTGCAGGAGCCTGCTGGTGGCCTCGCCCAGTCCGGAAGCTCCACCCACGACGATGGCGCTGGCACCCTCGATCTGCACGAGGCGGAAATCTAGTGGCCGCGGGAAGTCGGCGCTCAGCTGGTGGCCTGAGCTCTCGGCCTCAGCGCACTCGCAGGCGGAGCAGATTTGCTCGTCGCCCGCGGGTGACCTCGACGTTCCCGGCCGCGTCCACCGCTCCGACGACCACGCGGTAGCGCCCGCGCGGGATATGCAGCCGGACTCGCAGCGACCAGCGGGTGGTCCCGTGCGCGAGCAGCAGCAGGGGCCGGCGGCAGTCCCGGGCCGGGGTCAGACGCCCGGCGGGCGTCACGTAACGGCAGCCGCGCCCGCGGTGGCGATGCGAGATCGTCACGGTGACTCGCGCGACGCTACCGGCGTGGCCTTGGCAGCCGAGATCGCTCGCGCGCCCGCTCAGTCGCAACCGCCCGTGCCGCACCACCAGCCGGCGCCGGCGGCCCCGTCCCCGGGCCCGCACCGAGCTACGCGGCGGTGTGCGGTCGGTGCAGCCCCCGGCGAACGGGAAGATCCGACCTGCCGGCCCGCCGGGAGTGGGGGCGACGAATCCGGCAGTCATGAGCTGCTGTTGGAGGCTGGTCTGGATCTCGGGCACGCCGCCCTGGCTGGACACCCGGCAGCTGACGCTCGGCGCCCCGGGGCCCCCAGCCTCCACGCCGAGACCCCCCTTGGTCGTGTCGAGTGACGGGAACACGTCCAGGTAGTAGCGCGCCGAGACGCAGCCGCTGGCGTCGAAGGTCATCATCCCGCGCGTCGTCACGTCAGGCGCGGCCTGCGGCTGCCCGTCGTAGTCCATGTAGGCGCCGGTGGCATCGACGGCCCGTCCGCCGAAGCCCGCCACGCCAGGAGCGCCGATGAGCGTCCCGCCGCTTGGGTCCAGGGCGGTCGAGTTGGCGGGCGGCAGCAGAATCGCCGCCGAGCCGCCGGCCCAGGTGGAGTAGGACCCGTCGGCGGATACGAAGCGTCCCTGCGGGATGTGCGCCGAGGGGTCCTTCTGGGCGTCCAGCAGAGCTGCGAGCCGGTTGGCCACGTCGGCCCCGCCCGTGGGCCCGATCGACTCGGACTCGAGCTTGTGCCGGTGACCGGTCATGTCGACGTAGCAGGAGTCGGTACTGAACAGACCGGGCGGGTTGCTCTGAGGATCTGACGTGTTACCGGTGGCAAACGCCCACGGCGGCAAGAGGTAACCGATGAGGTCGTCCGCGAGCCCGACCTGGAAGCGGAACAGCCGGTTGGAGTGCCAGGTCGGCACCGCCGGGTTGGGCCGGTTGCAGCTCTCGTCCACCATCGTGAACGGGCTGCCCAACATCAGCGCTGGGAACGACTCTCCCGGGTTGTCGATCATCTGCAGGTCCGGACCCACTTCGGTCACGCCAACGAAGGTGCGGAATTGGGCTGAGGAGTTTGGGCTGGTGAACGCGTTCGGAACGGCTTGCACCGGATTGCCGCTGGCGTCGCACACATACCCCTGGCGATGCCCGAACTCCTGCGCCGCCCCGAGCGCGAGGAAGCCGTTGTTCTCGAGCCGTACGCAGAACTGCTGGCGCGTGAGCTTCACGGTGCCCGGGGTCAGCTGCTGCGCGGTCCGCGCGGCCCCGGACACGATCTGGGCGAAGCGCTGACCGGTCGCCTGAGCCTGCACGAACTGGGTGTTGACGCTGCTGTGGTTCTCGGAGCCGCCGGCGATCACCGGCGGGCTGGTCTGGGGGTCCTCCACGGAGCCGTTGTCCCCGACCAGGAACATGGCCATCCCCGGGTGGCTCGCGTCGAACGCGCGCTCGAAGGCGCCGGGCCAGTCACCGCTGAGATCAGCCCCGGAGTTGCCCATCTCCTGGTTGTGGGCGGCGAGGCTCATGACCGTGAAGATCGGGCTGCCGCCGTTGCCGCGGGCCTGCAGGACGCCCAGCTTCGGGTCGACCGCCGCGACCCGGTTGTCGCCCGGGGGGTAGTTGGGATCAGAGCTCGGGTTTGCGACGCTCGTCGGGAACTGGTCCGAGATGTGCTGGGTCATACCGCTGAGCAGCGGGTACGTGCCCCCGGCCTGCCCCGCCGGGATCGGCCCCTGGACCTGGTTGGCATAGAGCTGCGCTGGTTGCAGACCGTGCACGGCGTCCGCCGCCGCGTGCGCGATCCGGTCGGCAACGAAGTTCAGGTAGTACTCGTCGATGCCCGAGCGCAGTCCGACCGGGAGCCCCGGCGCCTGGAGCGGCCCGTAAAGCCCGATGGTGTCCGGCGAGCTCTCGTTGTGGTTGGCGCTCACGACGAGGTCGGCGTCGACGTGGTAGGTGTTGGCGAGATCGGTGCGGGCCAGGTCGGTGTAGTAGTCGAAGATCCCGATCGCCTTGACGGACGCGTAGACGACCGGGCGGTCGTGGCCGTCGGAGATGGCGATGGCTCGGACGTCGATCGGGTCGTGGACCCCGGTAACCGGACCCCTGTTGTTATCGGCGTAGATCCCATCCCAGCGGCCGTTGCCGTTGGTGTCGCAGTAAGGCTCGGGCACGCCGGTCGGCGCACCGCTGAGACTGACGTTTGGATCCCACTGGCCGTTGCCGTTCTGGTCGTTGAACGGCTCCTGGAGGGCGAACCGACCCTGGTTCGGGAACAGCGCCGCTGGGCACGACGAGAACTGCGATCCGTCCGCGGCCTTGCCCGCCGCCGTTCCGGCCAGCGGCGGCGTGACGTCGGCCTGCCCGGTGCCGGCCAGGAATCCAGCGGTCTGGGCGCGGGCCGCCGGCGCCGGCCAGGCAGCGGCCATCAGCGCCGACACCGCGGTCAGCGCGACCGCGGAAGCGACGCCGACTCGCCGACCACTCTCACCCCTCGTCCCTATGCGACATGTTGTACCGGTTCTCGCCCTCCCGGGGACCCGGATGGCGCGTCTGGGATCAGCGAGATCGGGATGGCGGGCCTGGGATCAGGGCGATAGGAATGGAGCGCCCGGGATCAGCGCGACCGGAACGGAGCGCCCGGGATCAGCGCGATCGGGCAGGCCGGGACCGGGATGGATCGGGGCTGGGGTCAGCGGGGTCCGGACAACGACAGAGCGAACAGGTCGTCGGGGTCCGTGTACCACGAGCGCAGCTCGAGCCCGGCCGCGCTGAGCTCGCGCTCGAGCCCTGGCCGGCTGAACTTCGCGCTGATCTCCGTGCGCAGCTCCTCGCCCGCCTCGAACCGCACCGTCAGGCCGACGCCGGCGATGTTTGCGACCTGGTCTTCACGCGAGCGCAACCGCATTTCCACCCACTCGTGCTCCGGGTCGAAGAAGGCCACGTGGGCGAAGCGGTCGGGCTGGAAGTCGGCGTCGAGCTCCCGGTTGATGACGCGCAGCACGTTGCGATTGAACTCGGCCGTGATGCCCTCGGAATCGTCGTAGGCGGCCTCGATCACCTCGGGATCCTTGATCAGGTCGGTACCCAACAGAAGGTGGTCCGCCGGCTCGAGCAGCGAGCGCAATTGGCGCAGGAAGCGGCGGCGGCTGCCGGGCGTGAAGTTGCCGATCGTGCCCCCCAGGAAGGCCACCAACCGGGGACCGTCAGCCCGGGGAACCTCGTCCAGATGTCGCTCGAAGTCGCCGATCACCCCGTGCACCCGGAGCCCGGGGTACTCCTCCACCAGCGACTCGGCGCAGTCCCGGACCATGGTCTCGGTGACGTCGATTGGTATGTAGCGCTCGAGCGTGCCCGCGGCGGCCATCGCGTCGAGCAGTACGCGCGTCTTGGTCGCCGTGCCCGAGCCGAGCTCCACGAGCTCGACCGCGCCCGTGCTGGCCACGATGGCTTGCGCATCCGCCTCAAGAATCGCGCGCTCGCAGCGCGTCGGGTAGTACTCGGGCAGCTCACAGATGCGGTCGAAGAGCAACGCGCCCCGAGAGTCGTAGAAGTGCTTGGGGGGCAGCTCCTTGAACGGCCGCGTGAGCCCGTCGAGCACGTCATCGGCCAGCGAGCGCTCGTGTCCATCCCCCAGATAGGAGTCGATGCGAATCGGTTCGGCGAGCGTGTCTGCAGGTGACCGCATCACAAGTCCCGGGCCAGCCTCAAGCCGGCGAAGATCTGTCGGCGCTGGGGTAGGTCCCAGTTGCGAAACGTGGGCGTGGCCACTCGCTCGGACGATGCCCACGAGCCTCCCCGCAACACCTTGTAACGGTCTCCGAAGAACACCTCGGAGTACTCGCGGTACGGGTGGGCCTCAAAGCCGGGGTACTCGTTGAAGTCGCTGCCGGTCCACTCCCACACGTCGCCCAGCATCCCCAGGACGCCGGACGGGGCGGCTCCGGCGGGGAACGCGCCCACGGGCGCGGTGCCCCAGAGCCTGCGCTCGATGAAGTTCGCGCGGGCGACCGGGTCCTGCGCGCCGGTGATGCGCGAACGCCGGGGACGCGTGTCGTCGGACTCCCGAGCGTCGCCCCAGGGCCAGGCAAGCTTTGTCTCCGAGCTGGCGTCGAAGGTTGCCGCGCGCTCCCACTCCGCCTCGGTGGGCAAGCGAGCCCCGTGCGAGCGCGCAAACGCCTGGGCTTCAAACCAGCTCACGTGTACCACCGGGCGCTCGGGTGCCAGCGGCGCCGCCCCGCCGGTACGCCATTCCCGGAATCCGAGCTCCTCGTCGGGCGCAGGGATCCAGCCGCCGGGATGTCGCAAGCCCGCGCCCTGTGAGAACTCCCAGCCCGCGTCGCTCCAGCACTCGCGGCGGTCATACCCGCCCTGACGGATCCATTCCAGCCAGGCGCCGTTGGTCACCGGGGTCACGCCGATCTCAAAGCTCTCCACCTCCACCGGATGAGCCGGGCGCTCGTTGTCGTAGGAGAAGCGCTCGGGGGGCGCCCCGAGCTCGAACGGGCCACCCGGGACCTCCACGTACCCGAGCCCGGTGAAGGACGCGCCCCCGGCCGGCGCGGCCGGTGCGGGCAGGCTGGCCGGGCGGTGATAGTCGAGGCGGGCCAAGCCCAGAGTCTGGAGCATGGTCTCGTTGTGCTGGCGCTCGTGCTGGATGACCATCTCGTGCAGAGTGCCGTCGCCCAACCCCTCGCGCGCGATGACCTCGAGCACCCGGGCTCGGACCTCGGCCATGTAGGCTCGCGCCGCGGCCGGCCGCAACCACTGCGCCTCCGACCGGCGCGCCCGCGGGGTTTCGAAGGCGTCGTAACAACTGGCCAGCTCGGGATGCAGCAGGGGGAGTCCGCCGTGCCGGTGGGCGAGCCACAGGTCCTCGTAGGCGGCGATGTGGCCCAGGTCCCACGCCAGCGGGCTCATGAGGGGCGAGTGGAGTCGCTCGAGGTCGCGGTTCTCGATGCCGGCCACGAGCTCGAGCGTGCGTTCGCGGGCGGCGCGGAGTCCGGCGGTCGCTCCCTCCGAGGTCAGGGAGAAGCCGGCGAGAGAGGGGCTCGAGGCCATCGGAAGCTAAGCCGGGAGTGGGCTGGTTGCGGCCATGGCGGGGACGGGGGCTGCGCTGCAGGTGCGACGTAAACGAACTACGCGCCCGGGGGATGGGAGGATCACGCCGGACGCCGAGCCGATCGGCTCGTGCCCAAGCTTACGCGACCGGTTCCGGCGGCTCGAAGGGACGCGGGTGCGGCGCCCTTCGGGCGATGGTCGGAGCGGCTATCAGGGGACGAGGTTCCAGCGCCAGATCACCCGCGTCTCGCGCTCATAGCCCAGGACACTGAGGCTGCCGGTGCTGAGCGCCCACAGCGCGCCGGCGGCGGGCTCCAGCCCGAGCCAGCGCGCGGTCAGGACGCGCAGCACGTGGCCGTGGGCGAACAGCACGGCGGCCCCGCCGAGGCTGGCCAGTTCGGATACCAGCGGGTCGACCCGGCGTCCTATCTCGGCCGGGCTCTCGCCGCCGGGGCAGCCGTCGCGCCACAGGTACCAGTCCGGCCGGCTGGCCCGGATCTGCGGGGTGGTCAGGCCCTCGTACTCCCCGTAGTTCCACTCGAGGAGCTCCGTGCGCTCGCGTGCTCTGTCGCCCAGTCCCGCCAGCTGGCAGGTCTCCCTCGCGCGGCTCAACGGGCTGGTGAGGACCGCCTCGAAGCGCTCCTTGGCCAGGAGGGGCGCGAGCCTCCGCGCCTGAGCCCGTCCCTCGTCGGTGAGGGGCACGTCGGTGCGCCCGGTGTGGCGGCCGTTCGCACTCCACTCGGTCTGACCATGACGAACGAGGAAGACCTGCGCGGCGCGCGGTTCGGACGCCGGCACCGTGGCTACTCCGGGGCCCCGGCTGCGGCGGCGTCGACTATCAGCTCGAGGGTCGTGCCGCGCAGCAAGCTGGCCGGGACCCGGGGATCGGGTCCGGCCCGCACCGCGGACACCGCCGCCGCCTTGCTCGCCCCGGTGGCGAGCATCAGGCAGCGCCCCGCGGCCCCGAGCATGTCCAGGGTCAGCGTGATCCGTTCGGGCGGGGGCTTGGGCGCGTTGTGCACCCCGACGCACGGCACGCCCCGGACCTCGAGCTCGGGAGCGCCCGGAAACAGGGAGGCGGTGTGACCGTCCTCGCCGAGTCCCAGCAGGGCGACGTCGAGTCGGGGAAGCTCGCTCTCGGGACCGTCGATGCGGCTCCGAAGTTCCTGGGAGTAGACGGTCGCCGCGGGATCGGGGCCGAGCTCGCCCGGGATCCGGTGCACCTGTTCTGAGCGCACGTCGGCCAGCGCGAGCAGGCTCTCGGCCACCATCCGGTAATTGGAGTCCGGATCTTCGGGCCCGACGCTGCGCTCATCGCCGAACCACAGCTCGACTGCGCTCCAGTCGGCCAGGCGCGCGGCCAGCAGCTCGTACGTGCGCCGGGGGGTGGTGCCGCCGGCCAGCGCGATGTGGGCCACACCGCGGTCGGCCCGCGCCGCCGAGATGTCTCGGGCGAGCGCGTCGGCGGCGTAGGAGGCGGCCGCCTCCGAGTCGGCGACGGTCGTCAGCCGCATCGCCCGCCAGGGTGCCCGACGGGTGTCGGGCGCCTCACCTTCCGAGGCGCGGATCGGTGCTCTGGGTCAGCGGGGTCACCGCGCCGTCCGGGTGGATCCGGATATCGAGCGGGAGCATGTTCTCGCTCCGGTGTGCGTCGAGGGCGACCTGGGCGGCGGTCAGCTCACGATCGGCGCGGATGACGTGCATGACGGAGTTGATCAGCGCGAGTTGGGTGAATGCCTGCGGGAAGTTGCCCAGGTGCCGGCCGCTACGCGGGTCGATCTCCTCGGCGTAGAGGTCGAGCGGGCTGGCGTACCCCAGCAGCTTCTCGCACAGCTCGCGGGCGCGGCGCGCCTCGCCGATCTCCGCCAGCGCGGAGACGAGCCAGAAGGAGCAGATGGCGAACGCGCCTTCCGTTCCCTTCAGGCCGTCGTCGGTCTCGTCGGTCCGGTAGCGCAGGACGAGGCCGTGCTCGGTGAGCTCCTGGTCGATGGCCAGGACCGTCTTGCGCACCCGCTCGTCGCCGGGCGGCAGAAAGCGGACGAGCGGCATCAGCAGCAGCGAGGCGTCCAGAGCATCGGTGTCGTAGTGCTGGGTAAAGACACCGCGCTCGTCCACGCCGTTCTTGCAGATGTCGTCGTGGATCTCGTTGGCCGCGGCCTGCCACTGCTCGACCTTCTCCGCGTCCTCGCGCAGGCGGGCCAGGCGAGCCCCACGGTCCGCGGCCACCCAGCACATCATCTTCGAAGAGGTGAAGTGCTTGGGCTCGCCGCGCACCTCCCAGATCCCCCGGTCGGGCTCGCGCCAGTGCTCCAGCGCACACTCCACCTGGCGGACCAAGATCGGCCAGACGCGCTCGGGCATTTGATCGCGCGACTTGGTGTGCAGGAACACCGAGTCGAGCACGGTGCCGTACACGTCGTGTTGCCTCTGGTTGTAGGCCGCGTTGCCCACCCGCACCGGGCGCGCTCCCTCGTAGCCCGATAGGTGCTCGAGGATGCGCTCGTCGAGTCGGCGCTCGCCGTCGACGCCGTACATCACCTGCAGCTCTTCCTCGCCTTCGGCGACGTCGGCGATGAAGTAGAAGAAGTCGTTGGCCTCCCAGTCGAACCCCAGCGTGTACAGACCCCAGAGCATGAAGCTGGAGTCGCGCACCCAGGTGTAGCGGTAGTCCCAGTTGCGCTCCCCGCCGGGCGTCTCCGGGAGCGACGTGGTGGCGGCGGCGAGCATGGCGCCGGTGGGCGCGTAGGTGAGCCCCTTGAGCGTCAGCGCGCTGCGCTGCAGGTAGGTGCGCCAAGGGTGATCGGGAAACGTTCCCCGGTCGAGCCAGTGCTGCCAGTGATGGGCGGTCCACACGAGCCGCTCGTACGCCTCATCAGAGTTCGCGGGGGCCGGGTGCTCGGACCACGACAGCGCGCAGAAGCGATGCTCACCCTCCCTGATGAGGGTGCGCGCCGTGGCGCGTCCCCCCTCGAAGCCCAGCCGCATGTCGGTGGTCAGCGTTACCGCCGGCTCTATCCCCTCGGCTCTGCACGTCGCCTCGTAGTAGCCGGGTCCCGTGTACTCCCAGTGTCCCCTGACCCGGCCGTAGTCGAATACCGGCTCGCAATCGAGCACCAGCTGGACCTCGCCGTTGACGCAGCGCACGGTGCGCAGCAGCACGTGGTCGGCGTCGTAGTCGGTGGGCGAGCGGCGGTGAGTGTGGGAACGGTCGTCGGGGTGGTGCCAGGGCCCGATCAGCAGCGCGTCGCGCACGATGATCCAACCTCCCCGCGTGCCCCAGCTCGTCTCGAGCACCATCGTGCCGGGGAGGTAGCGGCGGGCGGCGGGCACGGTCACGTCGGCGGGGCCGAGCTTGAACACGCCGGCGTCGCGGTCGAGCATCGCGCCAAAGACCGACGGCCCGTCCATGCGCGGCAGGCACATCCACTCGATGTTCCCGCTCGGCGCCACCAGCGCGCAGACCTCGCAATCGGACAGGAATGCGTAGTCGGCGATCGGGGGGAACGGGCTGCCGCCGAGCGGGACGTCGCCGCTGATCTGCCTCATGCCGGTGTCTTTCTCATCCGAGGGTCGCCTGTCGCCAGGCCTGCCAGACCCAAAGTCGTCTGTCGCCAGGCCTGCTCACTGAATTGTTCCTGCTGAGCCTCTGCCGTGAGCGGGTGGGGCGGGATCCTGCATGCCCGGGCTCGGGTGGCTATTCGCCCCCGGCGCGGTCGCTCATGGGCACATGGCGCAAGCCACCTCCAGCGCCGGCTTGTAAGTGGGGTCGCGCAGCAGCGCCTGGCGGATCCCCTCGCCCAGGATCCCCGCCTCTCCGCGCGAGGCGCCGAGCACCGTCCACCTGCGCTCGCGGCCATCCGGAGTGCGGCGGACCGCGCGCAGGCCGCCGGGACCACGATCGAGCGAGATGCACGCCCCCGCCGCGGTCTCCACGCTCAGGCCGGCCAGACCCGGCACCTGCAGCGAGGTAGGCTCGAGCGTCACCACCACCTCGCCCCGCGCGGCGCGCAGGTGACCGCTGAGTCCTTTGCCCGTCCCCACCAGCTGGGAGGCGCGCCACCCGAGCCTCGACGCCATCCAGCCAGTCAGCAGCAGGCCGGCGACGGTCGATTCCGGATGGTGGCGAATCGTCAACGCGCTGAGCTGTCTCAGTTGCGGGCGGGCGGCGGGCGGATCGAACGTGGCCGCTACGCGCTCGCGCCACGGAGTCGAGCGCAACCAGGCCAGGTCGACGACGTAGACGCGCTCGCAGAGCTCGTGCGCGCGGTCAAGCGCATCCTGGAGCAGCGGCTCGTTGACGGAGTCCAGCAGCACCACCTGCGCGAGATGCAGGAGCGCGTCGACCGCCTCCGGGTGTCCGTGGGGCGACCAGATGACGGTGGGGAGGTCCGACACGACGAGGGGATCGATCACGGAGGCGAGGT
>DASZHF010000214.1:0-4827 GCA_035938095.1 Solirubrobacteraceae bacterium | reverse complement strand
CGGGAGAGAGCTCGAGCAGGACTTCGTCGATTGTTTGGGCCAGGGTCCACGACCCGGGAGTGAGCAGCATCACCTCCTCTTCGAGCCCGAGCGTGAACTCGGGGCGGTCGGGGTCGGCGCCCCAGCGGGCCCAGGCAGGCTCGGACCAGGTCACGGCGTGCCTAGGCGGCGCGAGCCCTGGAGCGGGGGTCGTCAGCGGCCGTCAGCCGGCGTCTTGCGACCGCCGGCATTCCCCCGTCGGCGCCGGCGTCGTCGGACTGACTCGCCTGATAGCGCTGGGCGGCCGCCACAAACGCCCGCATCAGGGCCAGCTGCTCGGACCGCTTGATCAGGGTCTCCGCGTGCCACTGGACCCCAATCTGGAAGTCGCGCCCGGGCGCCTCCACCGCCTCGATGACGCCGTCGGGCGAGCGCCCAACCGCCCGCAACCCCCGGCCCACGCGGCGCACTGCTTGGTGGTGGAAGGAGTTCACGCGCAAGCACTCCCGGCCGAGGATCGCTGCCAGGCGGCTGTCAGCGCGCAGCTCGACCTCGTGAATGGTACGTCGCCCGGGCACCGCTTGGCGATGATCGCCCGTCCGTCGGCGGTCGGGCAGGTGCTGGATCAGGGTCCCGCCCCGGGCGATGTTGAGTATTTGGGCGCCGCGGCAGATGCCCAGGATCGGCATCCCTCGCTCGTCCGCTCGCCGGGCCAGGGCCAGCTCGAAACGGTCGAGGTCCGGCTCAGTCGGGCCCAGCTCGGGATGGTCGGGGCCCCCGTAGCTCGCCGGATCGAGATCGGGGCCTCCGGACAGGCAGATCCCGCGCACGCAGTCAAGAAGCGGCTCGATCGCCTCCTCCTCTAGCGGCGGTATGACGACCGGGATCCCGCCCGCGCGCTCGACGGCCCGAAGGTAGACCAGCCCCAGCGCCATCTCGCGTTGCGGCGGCTCACCGTTCTCGGTGTGCGCGGCGTGCCCGGCCGAGCGCACCTCGGAGGTGCTGACCCCGATCAGCGGGTGCGGGAGACGTAGATCCTTCAGGGCCCGCCGTTTCGCCGGAGTCACGTCCCCACGCCCCCGGCGAGCACCCAGGTGTCCTTGCCTCCCCCGTGCTGGGACGAATTGACGATCGCATCCCCGGCCTTTATGGCCACACGCGTGAGGCCACCGGGTAGTACCGAGATCCGATCACCGGCCGAGAACACGAACGGGCGTAGGTCAACATGGCGCGGTTGAAGGCATCCGTGAATTACGGTCGGGTGGCTGGAGAGATTGACCATCTCCTGTGCGACGAACGCAGACGGCCGACTTTGGATCTGGGCGGCCATCATTACTCGATCCTCGGACGTCGCATGCGGGCCGATGAACACGCCGTGGCCACCGTGCCCGGTCCGAGGCTTGATCACAAGCTCACCGATCCGCTCCACCGCCGTCTCCCGGATGTCGGGCCTAGCGAGGTCGTAGGTGGGGACGGAGCGCACGACGGGTTCCTCTCCGAGATAGAACCGGATCATCGCTTCCACGTAGGAGTGCATGAGCTTGTCGTCCGCAACACCGGTGCCGAACGCGTTCACACAGGCCAGCGTGCCCCGACGGCAGGGACCCAGGACCGCCGCTCCGATACCGCTCATGCGCCCCTCTGCATCGACCAGGCGATCCTCGTCACAGCGTCGGTACAGAACGTCGATCTGGTTCCGCCGGCCGCCGTCTCGGCGGTACAGTCGGCCGGCGTTCACTTCGAGATCGCCCACGGTCACGAGTGGGAGATCGAGGCGGTGGGCGATCTGCTGATGCTCCCACCAGGCGATGTTGCGCTCACCGTCGGTGAGAACCGCGATCGCCGGGTCGCCATGGCCATCCGGGGCCGCCGATCGCAGCGCCTCTCCGAGCAAGTCAAACCCGGCCCCGAGCGAAAGGACACCCGATCGGGCGCAAGAGTCGAAGCGCCCGAGCATGGCCGAGCGCGCGGCGCACGCGTAAGCCAATCCCGAGGGCGTACGCACATTGTCCTCGAGCACCATGAACTCCCCGTTTGCGTCTCTGACCACATCCAGTCCGGCCACCCCGGCAAAGACGCCGGCCGGCACGCTGACCCCCGCCATCGCGGTCTCGTAGTAATCCGCCGATTCGATCGCCGGCCGCGGAATGACACCGGCGGCGATGATGGCCTGCGATCCGTAGACGTCGGCGATGAAGGCATTGAGCGCGCGCACCCGCTGGGTCAGGCCCGACTCCAGGTGCACCCACTCGGCAGCGGTGAGGATGCGCGGGACTGGATCCACTACGAACGGACCCCCTCCGGTCTTGGGCCCGAACCAGACCCCGCGGCGATCGACCTCCTGGATTGTGCCCGCGCTCAGATCTTCCAGGTCGAGTTCCTCCAGCAAGGCCATGAGCTCGCGGTAATGCGGACGCGGGGCACCGGCGCCTGCGAGCGCCTCGTCGTAGCCGTCCTCATCCGGCTCGTAGCAGGTCGCACCCCCGGCGGGCGAATCGCAGCTCGTTTGGGTCATTCGCTGCGCGTGCGGCCCGGTCCCGGGGATGGTGCGCTCCGACGCGATCGACAATTCGGGGGGACGGTTCCTGAAGCCCACGTTTGCGGATCCAAGTTGTGATCGACCAACCAGACGTCGAGGTCGCCGCTGTAGATGACGAACGTCGCCGCAGAGAGCTCGGGAACGATGCGCTGGGCGAGTGCATCCCGGACGGCGGGGGGCGCGCACTGTCCCGTCAGATCCCTCAGTAGGGCGGCCGCCAAGGCCGATGCCTCGGGCCCCGCCTCACCGGCCGAGCCGTCGGGGCGCCCCTCCCACAGCGGCGTCGTGGACGCGCTCGTGATGCCAAGAAGCTGCCAACTATCACCTCGGCGCATCCCCAGATAGGTGCGGTGGGTGCCAAGGATGTCGGGCAGATCGTCAACAGAGGCAAGGTCGCTCGGCTCCTGACCCTGGGCACCCGGCCGGTGTCGGTCCGAGCCAGAGCCCACCGCACTGGGGCGATCTCGATGACGCCGTACCGCGACCCTCATGTCCTCAAAGTCCGTTCGGTTGTCTTCCGTGCCATGGATACCCCCCACCTCGGAGGCGTGGATTCGAGCTTGGCCGGTTCAGTCCACCAAGCAAATGTCCCGTCGTCCAAACATCCGCTGGGGGGGTTGGCCTGGCAGGCAATTCAAACCGGGCGTCTCAGTTCGACTTCAATCCAATCGCCACCGGTAGCACTTCTGCTACCATACGCCCGAATGGCCACCATCCCTCAGAAGGAGCTCCGAAACAACGTCGGCGAGGTGCTGCGCCGAGCGGAGTCCGGCGAGCAAATCACGATCACCGTCGCGGGGAGACCAGTCGCGCAGCTCGGCCCGGCCGGGCGCCGCACATGGGTTAGCGGCCCCGCGCTGCACGCCCTCTGGCACACCCCGGCACCGCGCAGGCTCGCCGCCGACATCGAGCGATTCCCCGCGTCGGTCGGCGACCCGTTCGCGTAGTAGATGCGCGCGCTGCTTGACACTTCCGTACTCATCGCGGATGAGCCGCCGGCGAACGTCGAGGCGGCAATCAGCGTGGCCTCGCTAGCCGAGCTTCATTTCGGTGTGATCGTCGCAGAAGACGATGACGAGCGCGCGCTTAGCACCCAGCGACTCGGCGCGATCGAGTCCACGTTCGACCCGCTACCGGTCACTTCTGACATCGCCCGCGAGTGGGGGCGCCTCGCCGCCGCCGTGAGCAACCGAGGCGGACAACCGCGCCGCCGCGCGATCGACCTTGCGATCGCGGCGACCGCGAACATCCAGGGAGTACCGCTGTTGACGCACAACCCCAGCGACTTCGAGATCATCGGCGACCTCACCGACGCCCGCGCGCCATCACTCCCAGAGCCGAACGAGCAAGACGCCGCGGAGCCCTCGACAGACGCGAAATAGGTCAGCCGACGCCCGGCTGGGGCAGCGCGAGCGCTTCAGTGGCGATCGGGACCCGGTGTTCGTCGGGCGGGTCGGAGGGCACACATGGACGCCAGCGCCCTGCGCCGCCGCTACGCGGCCGCCGTCAAGCGCGCTGGGCTGCGATCGCTTGGTTTGCGGTCGAGCGCGAACTCACGCACGACCCGGACCAGACGCATGGCGCGGTGTTCGCCAACACCACCGTCGGGATTATGTTGGCACCCGTGAAAGTCCAAAGTCCAGGTCTTTTCACAGTGGGCGGTCCCGGACTCGAACCGGGGACCTCCTGCTTGTAAGGCCTCCAGAAGAAGACCCCAACAAGCCCGATAGGCCCGGGAGAGCGGGCGATTGCGCGCGAGACGGGGAGAAGCCGGATTGCTGTAGTTAGCGGTGGATTGCCGTGGATCTGGGCACTGGAACGGACCCGGTGCCCAAACCCGCGGAGAACCCCCCGAGTACCTCTGTAGCGAGCCGGCTCGCTCCCGGGAGAGGTCAGCCCGGGATCCCGGCCATGTCGAGGCCTCGTTGACATAGGTTCCCGAATATATATAATGAGCGCTCAGTATCTGTCCTATGGCGAGTGAGAAGTGAGTGAAGCGGTTGAGCAACCAGGAGCGGCGAGCCCAGACGAGGGCGCGCCTACTCGCCGCGGCGGCCAAGGTGTTCGCGAGGCGTGGCTATCACGCGGCGTCCGTCGACGATGTGGCCGCAGAGGCCGGCTACTCCACTGGCGCTGTCTACCACCAGTTCAAAGGCAAGGAGGACCTGTTCCTAACCCTGTTGGAGGAGCACATCGCCGAGCGTGTGCGTGATTACACGGGCACCTTTGCTCAGGGCGAGAGCACGGACGCGCAGGTACGTGGCGGCGCCGACAATTGGATGGCGTTCTTGCGCGAGCAGCCTGACTTC
>DASZHF010000213.1:0-28436 GCA_035938095.1 Solirubrobacteraceae bacterium | reverse complement strand
CTGACTTGAGCCCGGAACGCTCTGAGCGCCGCACTGCCGGCTCGGGTCAGCGACAGCAGGACGACACGGCCGTCGTCGGCGAGGCGGTCGCGCTTGACCCACCCGCGCTGCTCGAGCGTCTTGATCAGCAGAGTCACGGTGGGCTGCGCGAGCCCTTCCACCTCGGCCAGCTCGGTGATACGCCGCGGGCCTCGGCTGAGCGTGAACAGGACACCCGCCTCGGTGCGCGTTATCTCGCTGCCAGATTCCTTGACGAGCGCGTAGCACAGCCGGGTGAGCGCCGCGGCGCGCAGCAGCAGATCGTCGGCGACGTAGTCGAGTCGCTCCGCGCGATCGGTGTCGGCTTTGACGGCGTCAGAATTCATATTGACAAACTATATTGATTAGCGATATAGTTGTCAAGGATTGGCTCGGACTTCCCTCAGACAACGGAAGGAGCGCTCCATGTTCCGCAACATCCTCGTCGCCGTCGATGGCTCGCCGCACGCCGATCAGGCCCTCACGCACGCCATCGACCTGGCCCAATCGGAGCACGCACGCCTGACGCTCATGACCGCGGTCGTCGCTCCACCCTCGCTCGCCTACCTCGGTGCGTCCGGATCAGCGGCCAGCACCCTCACGCAGGGCGCCGAAGCCGACGCCCAAGCCATTCTGCTGCGCGCTCGCGAACGGATTCCCAGCGACGTCTCGGTGACCACGATCCTGAGCTCGGAGCCGGTCGACACCGCGCTCATCCGCGAGATCAAAGACGGCGACCACGATCTTGTCGTAATGGGCTCGCGTGGCCGGGGCGCCGTCCGCTCAGCCCTACTCGGCAGCGTCAGCCACTACGTTCTGCACCACAGCCCCGTGCCGGTCCTCATCGTCCACGCCGATCCAACCCAGCAGTTGCACTCGACGGACGCCGCTATGGCCGCCAGCGCCTGACCAGCCGTTACCCCGCCAGATGACTTTCTGCGGGACACCTGCGCGGGCTGGACGGTCGGTGATCCTCGCCCGGCCTCGGGGCCTTCCTGAGCCGACCGGCGACCCTCGGAGACGCTCGGCGGGCTGCGCTCGTTGTCGAAGGACACCCGCGGGCGTTTGTACAACCGGCCATACCGCCCGCTGACGGTCCCAAGTTACCTGCCACGCTGGCGACCGAGAGGAAGGCATGGCCCCACAGATCATCGTCTCCTACGACGGAACCGACAACGACGAGGATGCGCTCGCCCTGGGGCGCCTCTTTGCCCTGGCGGGTGCCTCGCTGGCCCTCGCCTACGTGCGTCACTTTCCCGAGCTAGACAGCGAGCGCGAAGAGGCCGCCCAGCGCGAGGCCGAACGCCTGCTCGAGCGTGGAGCCCAGGGGCTCGGCATGCCCGACATGCCTCGAGAGGTCATCCTCAACCCCTCCACGAGTGAGGGTCTGCGGGCTCTGGCTGAACGGGTGCACGCCGACGCCGTCGTCTTCGGATCGGACTACCGCACGGCCGCCGGGCACGTCCAACCCGGGACGTCGGCCGAGGGACTGCTGGAGGGAGGGCCAGTCGCGGTCGCCATCGCGCCGGCGGGGGTGCGCGATCGCCCTGCCATTCAGGTCCGGGTCATCGCCGCCGTCGACGAGGGTGACGACTCGAGCGCGCACCAGACCGCCGAGGCGCTGGCGGGACGCCTCGGCGCGACGGTCGGCGACCGCGCCGCCGACGACGTCGACCTGCTCGTCCTGGGCTCCCGGGCGGATGGGCCTCCGGGTCGGGTGAGCATCAGCGCCGCTTGCCGTTACCTGATCGAGACAGTCGGCTGCCCGGTCTTAGTGCTCGCGCGCGGAACGCCCCTGCACTTCGAGTAACGGCAGGCCCGACCTCGAATCGGGGGCCGAGGGTTC
The DNA here is from genome assembly GCA_035938095.1 of Solirubrobacteraceae bacterium. GTDB lineage: Bacteria > Actinomycetota > Thermoleophilia > Solirubrobacterales > Solirubrobacteraceae > AC-64. Next base: position 26,572 of record DASZHF010000213.1, on the reverse strand, counting down.
GTGATCGGGGGTGAGGGGACGCACGCGGCCGAGGACCTCGAGGTCTCCGTCGCACTCCAGCCCGCGCGCGGGCCTCGGAGAGGCTCAGCATCCCGCTGAGCAGACCGAGAACGACCTGCGGCGTTCCACTCACCACGAGGTCGGGATGCTCGGCCGACCCTGAGCGGGTGCGCACGGCCCCGTCGATCGTCTCGATGACAACCGGCTCCTCGCCGGTCCGAAGCTCGATCGCGATCGGGGGGCGATCCGGTGCCCGGTCGGTGAGGAAGAGCGTTGCTGGAAGCGCAAGCCAGTGACTGCGAAACGCGTCGTTCTCGCCGGATTCGACCATGAGGGGTGCCCCCCAGCGCCCCAGCGCCACCATGGTGGCCTCGAGCTCCTGGCCACGGGGCGTGAGACGGAAGAGGGTTGTCGCGACCGGCGGCTTCCTGATCCGTTAGACCTTCGACCCATGGGCCGCCGCCCACTGGTCCTGTTTTCGCTGCTGCTCGCGGCGTTTGCGATCAACCTCGACACCACGATCGTGAACGTCGCGCTGCCCACGCTGGTGCGCGAGCTGCATGCGTCGAACAGTCAGCTGCAGTGGATCGTCGACGCTTACAACCTTGTCTTCGCGGCGCTGCTCCTCGCCTCGGGGAGCCTTTCCGATCGCGTCGGCCGCAAGGGGATGCTGCTCGCCGGCCTCGGCGTGTTCGGTCTCGCCAGCGCGGCCGGCGGTCTGACCACGAGTCCGGGGCAGCTGATCGTCGCGCGCTGCGTGATGGGGCTCGGGGCGGCCATGGTCTTCCCGGCCACGCTCTCGCTGATCTCCAACGTCTTCACCGAGCGGGCCGAACGCGCTCGGGCGATCGGGTTGTGGGGTGCGACGGCCGGCGCGGCGATCGCCTTGGGACCGATCGTGGGCGGGTGGCTGCTCGAGCGTTTCTCCTGGACGAGCATCTTCTTCGCGATGACCCCCGTCGCAGCTCTGGCTATCGCGTTCGTCATCGTGACCGTGCCGACCTCGCGCGATCCGAACGCTCCGAGGATCGACTGGGGTGGATTTGCTCTGTCTACGGCGGCGATGGCGCTGCTGATCTACACGATCATCGAGGCGCCCAATCACGGATGGGGCAGCGTGCGGAGCCTCGCGGGCTTCGCCGTGGCCCTGGCCCTGTTCGGCGCCTTCATCGCCTGGGAACGCCGTTCCCCGGCGCCGATGCTCGACATCTCGCTATTTCGCAACCCCCGCTTCACCGCCGCCAGCGGGTCGGTGACGATCGCGTTCTTCGCGCTGTTCGGGTTCATTTTCCTAATCACTCAGTACTTCCAGTTCTTCAAGAACTACGGTCCCTTCTCGGCTGGCGTCCACCTGCTGCCCGTTGCGACCTCGGTGGGCGTGGCCTCGGTGGTGGGCACCCAGCTCGCAGTGCGCTTCGGCACCAAGCTCGTGGTCGCCGGGGGCCTGCTGTTGGTGGCTGGGTTCTACGCGTGGGTGTCCACCGGAACGGCAAGCCTCGCCTACGGGACGATCGCTCTGCAGATGGTCATCTTCGGGATCGGCATGGGCTTTACCAGCGCACCCGCGACCGAGGCGATCATGGACGTCGTACCTCGGCACAAGGCCGGGGTCGGCTCCGCCGTGAACGACGCCACTCGCCTGCTCGGCGGCACGCTCGGCGTCGCCGTCATCGGCAGCGTCTATGCGTCCCTCTACGCGAGCCGGCTGAGCGCCGCGCTCCCCGCCGGATTGCCACGCTCGCTCCAAAGCGCGGCCCACAGCTCGGCCGGCGCGGCCCTCGGCATCGCCGGCCGCCTGAGCCACAGGGGCCACGCGGGCCTCGCCCGGGCCGTGCATGACGCCGCCTCGTCCGCGTTCTTTCACGGCTTCAGCGCTGGGAACCTGGTGGCCGCGGGCGTGGCCCTGGCCGGGGCCGTTGCGGCGGCAGCTCTGCTCCCGAGCCACCCGCTCCGGGGCAGCGGTCCACTTGTACAGGAAGGCTTTCGAGTCGCCGATGCCGCCGGCGATTCGCGTCGCTGATCCGTTGGCTCGGCGTGTCAGTCGAGCCGCGCGGGGAGGCCGAATGACTCGAACACGTCGCTGACCTTCGAGGCGTCGACGGGCTCGTCCGGATAGCGCTCGAACACGGCGCGATCGCGCGGCTCCGGGGAGCGCGCGATGAATGCCGTGACGTTGCTGACCTGGTTAGCGCGCAGGGTGAGGACGTTGAGCGCGAATGGACGAAAGATCTCGGCTTCGGCATTCCAAGCGTAAAAGCCGAGCGCCGGCTGTCCGTTGGCCGTGGTCCGGAGGACGCGCCAGCGCCAGCTGCCCGAGAGCGGCCAGCTGGCCGCCCAGCGCGCGATCGCCTCGCGGCCTTCGTACCAGCTCGCAAGCGGAGGCATCGCGAACGTTGCGTCCTCGGCCAGCATCGCCGCAAACGTCTCGACGTCGCAGCGCTCCCACGCATCGACGTAGCGGTCGACGAGTTCACGCACCGATTCGTCGCCGAGCGCGCGCAGCGTAGCCTGCTGACTGCGCTCGGGAACGCGCTCGTCGACCGCCGCGCGCGCGCGTTGCAGCGCGCTGTTGACCGAAGCGACTGTCGTGTCGAGCGACTCGGCGGCCTCCTTGGCCGAGAACCCGAGCACCTCGCGCATGATGAGAACGGCGCGCTGGTTGGCCGGCAGATGCTGAAGGGCGGCGATGAAGGCCAGCTCCACGCTCTCGCGGCGCTCGTATCGGGCCTCCGGTGCGGCGAAGCCGTCCTCGACGCCGAGGATCTCGTCCGGGTACGGCTCGATCCACACCGACTCGACCAGCGGCTCGCCCGGCCCAACGTGGGGATCGGTGGCCGGGCCGTAGTCGATCGGAAGCACCCGCTTGGGCCGCCGTGCGATCTGATCGAGGCAGGTATTGGTCGCGATCGTGTACAGCCATGACCGGAACGAGCTCCGGCCCTCGAACTTCGAGAGGCCCCGCCAGGCACGAAGCAGCGTGTCCTGGAGCGCGTCCTCGGCGTCGTGCACCGATCCCAGCATGCGATAGCAGTGGGCGTGGAGCTCACGCCGGCGGGGCTCGACGAGACGGCCGAATGCGCTCTCGTCACCCGCGGCCGCCTGCTCGAGCAGGCCTCGGTCCTGAGCCGTCCATCCTGTCGATGCCGTAGTCATTCCTCGATCAGGGTAGACCGGTCGGGCGGCGGGAAGTCATCGCCCCGATGAGTTCCAGCGGTAGCGCCAGTCCAATAGGCAGCAGATGACGCCTGCCGCTTCCAGCCCTGTGGTGCACCTGGAGCTCCACACGCGCGATCTCGCTCGGGCCCGCGCCTTCTACGCCGATATCTGCGGATGGCGTCCCGAGCGGATTGACAGCCGTCACGGGTCCTACCTTGCGTTCGAGCTGGGCGCACGGCTCGGCGGCGGCATGGTGGAGTGCCCCACCGAGCGCTCGCTGTGGCTGCCCTACGTCGAGGTGGCCGAGATCGGCCAGGCCACCGAGCGCGCTCTGCTCTTCGGTGCCTCGGTGTTGCTCGAGCCTCGCGAAGGTCCGGCCGGTTGGCGTAGTGTGGTGGCCACACGTTCGGGCGGCGAGATCGCCTTCTGGCAGCCCAAGCGCCTGGCAACGCAGGAGGCATGATGGGAAAGCTGGTCCTCGACATCTCGGCGTCGCTCGACGGCTTCATCGCGGGGCCCGACCCGACGCTCGAGCACCCTCTCGGAGAGGGCGGCGAGCGGCTGCACGAGTGGGCCTTTGGGCTCGAGAGCTTCCGTGAGCGCCACGGTCTGGCCGGCGGCGAGTCCAACATCGACTCCCAGGTCGTGGAGGACTCGCTTCGCGGCACCGGCGCAACGGTGATGGGCAGGCGGATGTACAGCGGCGGCGAGGGCGGGTGGGGGAAAGACCCCAAGGCTGACGGCTGGTGGGGAGACGACCCTCCTTTCCGTCACCCGGTCTTGATCCTCACCCACCACGCGCGCGAGCCGGTGACCAAGCAACGGGGTACGACGTTCACCTTCGTCACCGATGGAATCGAGTCCGCCCTCGAGCAGGCGCGATCGGCCGCCGGCGATAGCGACGTTGCCCTCGGCGGTGGCGCGAGCGTAGCCCAGCAGTACCTGATGGCGGGACTGCTTGACGAGCTTCAGATCCATCTCGTGCCCGTGCTCCTCGGCGCCGGTGTGCGCCTGTTCGGAGACCAGCTCGTCGAGCCGACGGGTCGGTTCGAGCTCGCGCGGGTGATCGAGTCGCCCACCGGGGTCGCCCACCTCAGGTATCGCGTCGTGAAGTGAGGCTCCTCAGGTCGCGCTGATCGTGAGGATGATCTTGCCGCGCGTGTGTCTGGACTAGCATCGATTACCCGCTCGAACGCCCATGATCGCCCCACAGACCCGGCCTCCGGCCGACCCCGAGATGCGGCGCAGCGCCGCCCGGCAACTGCGCGCGATAGTGCCCCGATCCAGTCACGCGCGCTGGCACCGCACAACTGATCGCACGGACCCGGTGAGGGTGATCGTCGAGCAGGAGCGCCACCGCATCGCAGAGCTATTGCCGATCCGCCACGAGCGCATGGCTCTGTCCCCGCTGAGCTACTTCCGAGGCGCGGCCGCGGTGATGGCTGCAGATCTCGCCCAGACGCCTACGTCGGGCATTCGGGTTCAGGCTTGCGGTGACGCGCACCTGGCAAATTTCGGGCTCTTCGCCACCCCGGAACGCAACCTGACCTTCGACGTCAACGACTTCGATGAGACGTTGCCCGCGCCCTTCGAGTGGGATGTCAAGCGCCTAGCCGCGAGCCTCGTTCTCGCGGGCCGCGGTAACGGCCTGAGCCCGCCGCACTGTCGTGTCGCCGCTCGGGCTAGCGTCACCGCATACCGTCGTTATATGCGCGCCTTGGCCAGGGAAGGGCACCTGGACACGTGGTATACGCAGATCGATGTGCAGGATCTCATCGACGAGGTCGACGCGAGCGATGCCAAGGCGGTGGATCGCGACGCGCGCCGGGCCGAGCACAGCACCAGCTGGAGCGAGCTGCGCAAGCTGACGAGCGAGGTCGACGGGGTCCGGCGGATCATCGATGACCCACCGCTGATCGAGCATTCGGTGCTCCCCGGGGCGGAGCGCAGCATGCCCGAGGCGTTTGCGCAGTACCTGGGCTCGCTCGAAGACGATCGACGCGTCCTGCTCGAGCGCTACCGGTTGTGCGACTGGGCTCGCAAGGTGGTCGGGGTCGGGAGCGTCGGCACCGACGACAGCATCGTGCTCCTGATGGGCGATCGCGATGACGATCCACTGTTCCTCCAGGTCAAACAGGCCGAGCACTCGGTCCTGGAGCCTTACGCCGGAGCGAGCACTTACACGGACCAGGGCCAGCGCGTCGTGTCCGGGCAGCGCTTGTCCCAGGCCGCGAGCGACATCTTCCTCGGGTGGGTGCAGATCGGCGGCCGCGACTACTACGTCCGCCAGCTTCGGGACCGGAAGGGCTCTATTGCGTTCGGGGCCATGGGGCACAGAGCTCTGCGGCTGTACGGCGAGGCGTGCGGCGCCGCTCTGGCTCGCGGCCATGCCCGCTCGGGAGACCCGCTGGCGATCTCCGCTTACCTGGGAAAATCGAAGAAGTTCGATCATGCGGTGGCGACGTTCGCGGTGCGCTACGCGGATCAGACGGAGCGCGATCACAAGGCGTTCGCGCGCGCCCTGCGATCGGGCGAGCTGCGACCGTCCCCGGCCGGAAGGGGCTCGGTCGCGTGACCTGGGGCCTATCCCCTCGATCGAGCGCTCGGTCGGGCCGGGCGCCAAACTGCAATGATCCTCCGACGATGCCCGGGCGCAAGCGTTTGGTGGCGGTTCTCTTGGCGTGCGCGAGTGGCGCGGGTCTGGCCGTGCCCGCGACGGGCCATGCCGCCGCCCTCATCTTTGGCAGCAGCCTGTCCGCGCCCGCCACGGTGGCCGAGGCGCACCCCGTCGACGCGGCCTTCTGGGATGTCAGCCTCGCCGCCGGGAGCGTTCCCAGTGCTCCCGCGTCGGGTCAGGTAACGGCGATTCGCCTCAAGGGCATCGCCCTGTCCTCGGGCAACAAGGCCCCGCTGACCCAAGTCCACTTTCAGGTTCTCCGTCCCCGAGGTGGGGGGTCGGTCAAAGTCATCGCCACCAGCAACACGCTCAAAGTCCCGGCGTCGGGAGATCCCAACCAGGTCAGTACGTTTCACCCGGTTAACTTCTGTGTCCACAAGGGCGACTTCGTCGACTTCAACGACGCGGGCGGCTTCGACCACGCCGCCTACCCCAACGGGGTGCCCTATCAGATGTTCGCGCATGTCACCGGCTCGGTCACCGACTTCTTCAGCAAGGCGGGCGGGACGCTGAATGGCGCCAGCTTCACCGGTGCTCCCCGGCAGGGCGAGGAGCTGCTGATGCAGATGAGCCTGGCCACCGGGACCAGCGCCACTCCGCTGTGCGGTGGCTCGGGCCACGGCAAGAAGCACCGCAAGCACCGCAAGCACCACTGAACCGGGTGCCGGTCGTCGCGGGCCGCCGGAAATCTCTCAAGTCGAAGCGGATATCTCTCGAGTCGAAGGGGTGATTCGCCGGGCAGCGAATAGGCCTTCAGCTTGGCTCATCGCCCCGTCATCCGCCCCTGGCAGCATGTGCTGGCGGGAGACGGAGCGAGGCTGGGCTGAGCGGCGATGGCTTCCACCAACCGACAACGGACTCCAGCCAGGCGCGCTGTGCGCAACTCTGCCCGAGCGGGCGGGGGACTGGCGCTGGCGCGGGTCGTCCCGCTCGACCGAGCCACGATCGAGGAATACGAGGCGCGCATCGGTGCGTATCGGCCCCGGCCGGCGTCCGGGGCCCGGCGGTCGGCGCGCTCTCGCCCGCGCTGGACGAGCCGGCGGCCGAACCGGCTCCGGGTGCTGCTTCGCCGCGTCGTCGCCGTGAGCCTGGTCATCCTCGTCGGAGGCGGCGTGGTGTCTTATATGAGCGCGATGCTGGCGCCGTCGAACGTGGGGTTCGGCATCCGGTCCGTCGAATGGCTGCGCAACAACGGGGGCGCGTGGCTGGTCAACGACGTCGAGAGGCTCTACTACTCGCTGAACGCGCCCGCGAAGGGTGGAGCGGCGCTCAAGGAACTACCGAAGGTGGGCCTCGGCACCGGGGGCGCGGCCGCCGGGTATGAACCGCCCGCGGTTGCACCCGCGATCAACCCTCCGCTCCCCGGCGAGGGAACGTGGCACCGAACGGGGCCGCTGGTGGCCGGCGCGCCGCCGGTGCTCGTCACGACCTTTCGCGCGGATCCCAACTACCCGCAGCTGGTGGCGGGCGTGGCGTGGATCGACCGCTCCCGGACCTCGCTGCAACTGTACCCGGGCCGCTACGAGCCTCCGTCCACCTCTCACCGAGGCGCGATGGAGATTCCGCCCCAGGTTCGCGCGGGGCTGCTCGCGACCTTCAACAGCGGCTTCAAGCTCGAGGATTCGGGCGGAGGATTCGTCGCCTTCGGGCGCCTCTACGCGCCGCTGCGCCCTGGGCTGGCCACGGTCGTCGGCTTCCAGGACGGGAGTGTCGATGTGCGCGCGTGGACCGGCGGGCCCCAGCCCGGGCCCGAGGTCGTGTTGGCGCGCCAAAACCTGCCCCTCATCGTCGAGAACGGCAAGCTCAATCCGAGTCTCAGCGATGGGCCTGAATGGGGGGCGACACTCGGCAACGCGATTCGCGTCTGGCGCTCGGGTGTGGGCATCGACGCCCATGGCAACCTGCTCTATGCCGCCGCCGACAACCAGACCGTGACCAGCCTGGCCCAGGTCCTCCAGCGTGCCGGAGCGGTCCGGGCGATGGAGCTCGACATCAACTCCGAGTGGGTCACGTTCAATTACTACGCCGTCCCCGGGGCGGCCGGCGCGGCGAAGTTGCTCCCCGGGATGAGTCGCCCCGGAACGCGGTATCTCTCGCCTGACGACCGGGACTTCTTCGCCATCTTCAGCCGCAGCGCGCGCTGACCCACCTCGCAGCGCCGGCCTCCGGGGCCGCCGTGCGCGCGTCCAGGCTCGCGGTCATCCGCAGTAGGGTGGTCGGTCGGTGGTTGGAGCGCTAACTCCCGCCACGCGCGCTGCCGAGCACCTGCTGCGCGCGCCCGGCCACTTCGCCTGGTCGACCGTCACGCTGCTCGGACTGGTCGTCTACGTCTATGCGGTGGAGATCGAGCGCAGCAACTGGAACGCGGTGCTCGCCGGCCTAGCGTTCTGGTTGACGGACTGGGTCAACGAAGTCGCAAACGCCCTGGTGCTTCACTTCACCAAGCACGCCGCCATCTGGACCGTGACGGGTGACACCAGCTATCTGATCCTGATCGGGTTGACGGTCGAGATATCGCTGCTGTTCCTGATCTCGGGCGTGGTGTTCGTCAAGCTGCTGCCACCCGACCGCAACGTGAGGATCCTCGGCCTTCCGAACCGGTGGGCCCTGGCCCTGGGACTGTCGATCTTCTCGGTGGCGATAGAGGTGCTGCTTCGCGAGGTCGGCGTCTTTCACTGGGCGTACTGGTGGTGGAACATCCAGTCGCTGCCCGTGATCGTGGTCTTCGGTTACCTGACGTTCTTCGTGGTCGCCTTCCTGGTGTACGACCTGCCGAGCCGGCGCGCTCAGCTGAGGGTGGTCGGAGCGCTGACAGCGCTCGACGTGGCCGGGCTCGTCGTCTTCGGCCCCGTGCTCGGCTGGATCTGAGCCCGCGCGCGGCGGGCAGGCCGGTACGCTGTCTCCCATCGGCCCCGCACCCCAGCTTCCTTCCGAACTCGCCCACGACGCTGCGCGCCGAGCTCGTTCACCTACGAAAGGGATCAAGCGATGGAAGACGTGACGGCGAGGGTGACCGACCTGCTGCACGAGGCGAGTGAGACCCACCATCGCGTGTACCGGATCGTCGACGGTGAGGATGACGACTGGGCTTCTTGGTACTCGAATTGGCTCATTACGCTCTCCGAGCTTCCCCAGCTGCTGCAGCGTGGGCCGGTGCGCAGCGAGCTGACCTACATGCTGGTCAAGCTCGACAAGAAGTTCGCCGAGCGCCAACCGCCCGAGCCTTGGGAGCGCTACTACGCCGAGCGACTGGTGGCTCACTTCGCCAGCGCGTGATCGCCGCCGGCCTTCACGAGGCGAGCTTCGCGGCATCCTTTCCGGAGCTGGCCGACGCCGCCTGGTCGCCCTCCCGGTAGATCTCAAACCCGGCCCGTAGGAGCATCTCCGGTAGCTGGCGGACAGCCATTCGGTCCTTGTCGCGTTCGGCCTCGCTGAGCTCTTCCCAGGTGACCAGCAGGGGATGGCGCTTGTGCTGCGGGTCCTTTTCGCCCTCGGTGGGGCGCCACCCCTGGCCTCGAAGATCGGCGACCCATCGGTCGTGCTCGAGCTTTGCCAGCTCCTCGAGCTCGTCCTCGCGGAACTGGAAACCGTGGCGAGGGGTGAGCGACGCGGGCACGAGGCGGCAACCGGCCGCTTCGAGTTTGGACCCCACCCCGTCGGCAAAGAGCCGATTCGACTGCTTGAGCGATTCGGGCAGCTCATCCCACTCGACGAGCGAGGGGTTGTCTTCGAGGGTATGCCCCAGAGCTCGCTGCGAACGCACGTACTGCGCGTGGTTGGCCTGGGCAATCTGCTCGTTCACGCCGCTTCGCAGCAGCTCGGGGTCCAGCGTCCCGGTCAGGAGGCTGAAGGTGTGCAGGTTCGTAAGAGTTCGCCGGCTACTGTCGATCATGCTCGCGACGCCGCTGCGCGGATCGGTGAGGGTTACCACGGTCAGCGCGCCGCTGGTCTCGGGGCGCTGACTGAGGGCGAACGCTGCCGACACGGCCCGCACGTCCTGTGTGTGGCAGACGTAAATCGCGCCCAGCTCATAGTCCGCAGGCAGATCGATCGGCGTATCTCCGCGCTGGAAACCCGGGCCCTCCACGTCGAGCGACAGGGGGACGAGCTCACAAACTTGCTCGAGGTCCGGGTGTTGTCCCAGCAGCCACGCGCAGTGGGCAACGGCGTCGGGATCCACGACGGTGATCCGCAGTTCCGCCGCCGGGCGCCGCTCGTGGTACTGCCAGGCCCGAGCGATCTCGGGGATGAGCGTCGGCGCCACTCCGTCAAAGCCGACGATGAGAACATTCGTGTTGGGCGAGCCGCCGGGCGTCTGGGAACCGAAGGGCGCGAAGCGTTCCAGCAGTCGCCGAGCGGCGAGGTCGAACAGGTTGAACAGCTCGACACGGAGCCTGCGCTCGCGTTCGATCCAGAAGCCGTGCGCCCGCAGGACGTGCCAGAGCGTGCGGTCATTGAGCTGGATGAGCACGGTGAGAGCCTCGCGTCGCCTGCGAGGCAGGAGCTCGGCCGCCACCGGCAGGACGTCCAGGTTGCGCGTGTCATCGCCGGTGGTCACCACGAGCAGCCCGGCCTGACCGAGCCGGGCCGCGCGCATCACAGTCCGGTCGACAGCGCTCCCGATCACGACTGGGATTCCGCTGTCTCGGGCGTTGCCGACTTGCTCGCTGCCGCCCTCGGCTTCGACGGCCACGACCTTGTTCCCCGCCTCCTGGAGGGACTCAGCCAGGACCGAGCCGACCGTTCCCAGGCCCGCGATGACGATGTGGTTGCGCCCGGCCATCCGCAGCCAGAGCAGCCGGGCGTGCTGGCGGGTCAGGGCCAGCAGACCCTGCAACACCGCGTAGCCAGTGAGGATCGGACCCACCGCGCGCGTGATCTCGAGCTCCCAATTGTTCCCGTCCAGCGTGAGGAGGAAGGCGCCGGGCACGAATTGGGACACGGCGCCGTAGAGGGATTCGGACGCCGTGTAACCCAACTTGCGATAGCCGGTGAAGCCGCCCAGGAGGACCAGCGCGCCGGTCGTGAGCAAGACGAAGGGCCGGATCCCGCGCCAGACCGGGCGCAACTGCGATCGCCAGTACCGTCGCCAGCGCCGGCGCAGTGACCCGCGCGGTGCTCGGAGGGGTTGAGATGGCCGGGCCGGCCCGCGCCGCAACATGATCGCTGGAGGCCAGGGCTCCTACGAGTAACAGGCGGGGATGCCCTGGGAGGCGTTCGTCACGTTGTCGGCCGCAGCGCCGATCTCGTCGTCGACCGCATAGAACAGATCGTAGGTGGCGCGTCCTGCCAGGCGCGTGGGAGCCTCGTGTTCTGAGCGCTTCGCGATCAGCGCCATGGCCTCCGTCGCCGCGGTCGCTCGGCCCATGAAGCTCCCCCAATCGGACGCATCGGAGGCCCAGAACGATACGTCCCCGGACGGGCGGAGCAGCCTGAATTGCGCGAGCCGCCGGTTGGCGATGGCTGTGACGGTGGCGAGGTAGCGGGCCACGCTGTGCGGGTCGCGGAACCGCGGGTCGTTGAAGCTGTTAGTCGCCCGCTTGGCCTGTGAGCAGATGCGAGACACGTTCTCAGACAGGGCATTTCGGACCAGGCCGCCGCCGTGGCAACCGGCCATCGCGAGGAGGGCAACCGAGGCCAGGACGCCGGCGCGGGGCGTGAGCGCCCGGCTCGCACCGTGTCCGCCGCCGGATGATCGCGGCGCCGAAGTTGGGGCCGTCCCGATCCTCACCCGGCCACTGTAGGCGCCGATACCGACGATGGGCCGCCGCGAAACCGACGATGGGCCGCCGCCAAACCGAGGATGGGCCGCCGCCAAAGCAACGGTCGCGGCATCATCCGCGGTGAGCGGTATGGCACCCGACCATGTCACGTCCTCGGCCGACGCTCGCTACCCGTCGCTTAGGGCGTCTGATCTCGACGTAGTGGCCCTCGGCGCGGGCCCTCCGGTGGTGCTGGTGCACGGCAGCGTGGTGGACGCCTCCAAGACGTGGCGCCACCAGCACGAGCTTGCCGATCAATGGTCTCTGCGCCTTCCCAACCGGCCGGGTTTCGCGCGGAGCCCGGCGCTGCCGCGGGGCGACTTCGACGCGGAAGCCCCCCTGATCGCGGAGCTGCTGGGCGACGGCGCCCACCTCGTAGGCCATTCCTACGGCGCGGTGATCGCGCTCCTGGCCGCCGCCGCGCGGCCGGAGGCCGTTCGGTCGTTGGCCATTTCCGAGCCGGGAGCCCTGGCGGTGGCGCGAGGTGACCCGGATGTTGACGCCGCGATCGAGCACGGTGAAGCGCTGTTCCGCCGAGCCCGGGACATGCCCGCCCGCGAGTTCCTGATCCTGTTTCGAACTGGGCTCCACTCGGCGCACGAGACTCCCGACCCGCTGCCCGACTGGCTCGAGCGGGGAGCCCGGCACTTGATGGCGGAGCGGCCGCCCTGGCAGGCCGAGGTGCCGCTCGAAAAGCTGGCGCGGACCAGGTTCCCGAAGCTCGTGATCTCGGGCGGGCACTCGAGGATCTTCGAAGTCGTGTGCGACGTTTTCGCCGAGAGTCTCGGCGCGCGGCGCGCAGTGATACCGGGGCGGGGCCACACCATCCCCAGCACCGGCGCCCCCTACAACGAATGCCTGCGGGCGTTCCTGGGTTCGAGCGAGTCACAACTCGGCCGAGTCGCCCATCCTCGACGGACATCGGCGGGGTAAGAAACGCACCGGTATTTGCGGCTTTGCTGTCCTTACCGCCTGGGCGATTTGACGCGCAGCGGCGACCCGTAAAGACTGTCGCCCGTGGCGGCCAGCACTGGCGACGTGGGGCGTGACGAGGCAGCGGCCGCCGCTTTGACCGCGCTCGGGGTGGTGCGCCGAGCACTGATCGAGGGCGTGCCGGTCACCCGCGAGACGCTCGGACGGGAGGCGTCGTTCGTCCTGGAGGCCTCTCCGATGGACGCGCTGCGCGAACTGGACGCGACCGCGCAGCGGCTCGGCCTGGGGTCACTCCTCTAGCCCCGAGGCGAGTCGGCTCAGTCGATCCCGGGCCGGCGCCCAGCTAAGCGGCGTCCGGGCGCCCACTTCCGGTCATGGAGCGAGTGTTCAGCGACCAAGCCCCCTCGATAGCGAGCTCCTGCCCGGTGATCTGTGCGGCGTCGCCCGAAGCCAGGAATGAGACCGCGGCGGCCACCTCCGACGGATCGACCATGCGGCCGGTGGGCAGGGCGGCGGTGATCGCCTGGCCCACGTGGGCCGGCATGGCCCGGACGACCTCGGTCGCCACCATTCCGGGGAGGATCGCGTTGGCGGTTATCCCCTGGCCGGCGTACTCGGCCGCGAGGGTGCGCACCATGCCGAGCAGCCCAGCCTTTGACGCCGCGTACGCCACCTGGCCCGGCAGCCCGCTCCGCGCCGCCATGCTGGAGATGACCACGACGCGCCCGAATCCTCGAGCGCGCATCCCGGGCAAGCAGGCCTGCACCGTCCGGAAGGCGCCCGTGAGGTTCACGCCGAGGTCTCGATTCCACTGCTCGGCCGTCATGCGATGGCTGGACGCGATCGTGTTGGTGATCGCGGCGTTGGGCACGCAGACGTCGATGTCCTCGAGCCCGTTCAGCTCGTCGGTGGCCACGTCGAGGCGTAAATCGCATCCCGGCGCGAGGTCGAGCGTGACCACCTCCAGCCCGTCGGCTCGCAAGCGGGCGGCGATGGCCGCCCCGATCCCGCGGGCCGCGCCCGTGACGAGGGCCTTCATCGAGCTGACCTTGGCATCGGCGGCAGCCTACTTCCCTCCCGGGAGCGCCTGGCCTTAGGGTTGCCGCAGGCTTGATCAGCGACAAGGGAGGGTGAGATGTCCGATCGGTGGTTTTCCGAGCGGGAGCTCGATCAGCTCTCGCGGCCCACGATGGACCGGGCGATCGAGGCGATCGAGGCTGGTGATCTCGACGCGGCCCGCAGGCTCTGCGAGGAGATGAAGCACGAGTGGCTGATGCTCCACGACCTGATGGCCGAGTCGGTGCTCGGCCTGATCACCTTCGTGCAGGAGCAGCTCGGCGACGAGGGCGTGGCCCAGGCCTGGACCGATTGCACCGAGCGGGGGTGGCGCCGCCACCACGACGCGATCAACCGCCTCGATCGCCGTCAGCTGGTCTACCTGCTAGCGGCGACTTGGCGCGCGCACTCGGGCTCGGGGGTGGGCGAGCACCCGGGTCGCTTCGAGATCAGCGAGGACGACGAGAAGGTCACCTTTCGGATGAACCCGTGCGGCTCGGGGCAGCGCCTGGTGCGCCGGGGCATCTACGAGCAAGGAGGTTACGGACGCACGCGCGAGGCCCACGAGTGGTCCTACGGGCGCCGGGACTTCCCGCTGTACTGCACGCACTGCTCCTTCATGAACGAGTCCTTGCCCATCCAGTGGAGCGGCTACCCGTTGTATCCGTCCGATCCGCCGGAGGACTACGCGAAGGATCCGTGCACGTGGTACTGGTACAAGGATCCCGACTCGATTCCGGAGCGCCACTGGGCCCGCTACGGCGCCGTGAAGCCGGCGCGCGAGCGGGCCCGAGAACGGACAGCCGGCGGGTGACGGCCCGGTTTCCTGCGATCGCTCAGTCGGCGAACTTCGGAGGGCGCTTCTCCAGGAACGCTGCCACCGCTTCCGGAGGTGCTTGACCGAAGGTGGCCATGATCTGCTGACGGTCCTCGAACTCCACCGCGGCCTGCTCGGAGGCCACTTCGAGAGCCGCCCACATGCCCTGCTTGGTCAGGCGGATGCCCCACGGCGCCCACGCGGCGATCTGCTCGGCTGCCTCGAGTGATCGCGCCAGCAGGCGGTCGCCCTCGAGCGCTTCGGCGACCAGGCCTATTGTCTCCGCCTCGTCGGCTCCGACCCGGCGGCCGGTGAGCATCAGCTCGTGCGCGCGGGACGCGCCGATCAGCCGCGGGAGCAGCCAGCTCGTTCCCATGTCGCAGTTGGAGACTCCAACGTTGAGGAAGGCGACCCGGAAGACGGCTTCGCGGGCGGCGTAGCGGATGTCACTGGCGAGCGCGAGGGCGAGGCCGAACCCGGCTGCTGGGCCATTGACGGCAGCGATCACCGGCTGCGGAGTGGCTCGCAGCCGGAGGATGAGCGAGGACATGTGCTCCTGATTGCCCAGACGGTCGCGGGCAGGGTCGCTGCCGTCGTTGCCCGGTGCGCTCCCATAGCCGCGCAGATCGAGGCCAGCGCAGAACCCGCGGCCCTTGCCGGTGAGAACGACCGCGCGACACGAGCGGTCCTCCGCTATGCGCTGAAGCTCCTCGTGCAGCGCCTGGCAGAGCTCCGCGGTCATGGCGTTGAGCTGGTCGGGCCGGTTGAGCGCGACCAGCCGAACGTGGGGCGCCGGATTCTCGATCACCAGCAACGGAGTCATCGCGCTCAGTTCGCCGCCGCCGGCCGGCCGCTGGCCGCCGTCACGGGTGGTGTCCGGTCTTGTGGCGCGTGTGGTGGTGGTGGTGGCTCGAATGGTGCCGGCGATGGTGCTTGCCGGAGGGCTTGGTCTTGGGAACGAGCGAGCACAGGGGAGTTGCGTTCGTTCCCGTGCCCTCGGTGATGCGCATGAGCGTCTCGACGTTGCTCTGGGGCGTCAGCATGATGTGCTCGCCGTTCTGGGTGCCGTTGCCATTCTGAAAGAAACCGGTGCTCGACCCCGGTACCGGGGAGAAGATCTGGAAGTCGACTCCCATCGGATAGAACATGGGATCGAAGCCGCCCGAGGTCGTCAGGCTCAGGCGATCTCCGAGCTTTACGCAGAGGTTGGTCGGCATGAAGGTGTTGACCTGATTGGGATCACCGGTGTCGGGGAGGTTGAACGGCTGCGACGTGGCCGCGATCACGTAGGAGCCGTCGGGCTGCGGCTGGAGGTCCTGAAAGTGGATGGTCGTCAGTGGGGGAGGGGCCCCGGCCATTGTGCTGGCCATCGCCATGCCCTTGACCTGGACGGAGAGAATCTGGCCCGCGCTCGGCGCCGTCGTGGGCGTCCCGCCCGCCTGAGCGAGCTCGACGAACAGGTCGGCCTGGGGGTGAGCCTGCCCGCTGGTGGCGCCGGCGCTGAGATCGCTCCCCCAGGTGAGGACCGCCGCCGGGCTCACGGCTGGGAGGGCGGCGCCCGCCGACAGTACGGCGACCGCAACGGTCAGGCACAGGGTCCTGCGCGGCGCCGCGGCCGGCCACGTAGTCCGGCCCGCGCGATCGGGTGAGCCGAAACTGGTTGTGGGTGGCACGGGAGACCTCCTTATCACGCTTCGCTCCTGACCGCGATTGGGCGGCTGGGCTGAGCATAGGCCCGTGGGTACCCCCGCGTCCAGTGTTTCTCCGGGGCTCAGCGACCGCGCCTGACCGCGAACACCTCGAGTTCACGAGGCGCGCCCTTGGCTTTGAAGCGGCGCCGGCGCCTGACCTCGAGACCGGCGCTGTCGATGCTGGCCAGCGCGGCGCCCGACACCAGCACCTCGCCGCCTTCGGCCGCCTCGGCCAGACGCGCCGTGATGTTGACATCGGCGCCCAGATAGTCGCCGCCCAGCCTGCGCGGGTGGCCCGAGTGGACTCCGGTCCGAAGCTGGGGGCGGTGGCCCTGGACCTCGATCGCTCCGAGGCGCGCTTGAATCTCCAGGGCGGAGTCGACCGCGTCCTGGGCCGTGACGAAGACGGCCATGTGCCCGTCCCCGAGACGTTTGACTATGCGGCCCCGACGTTCGCGGATCGCGGGCTCGACCGCGGCCGCGACCTCGCGCAGAAGCTCGAGCGCCATCTCGTCGCCCACCTCGAGCACCCATGAGGAGAAGCCCACGAGATCGGTGAACAGGATCGCGACTCCCTCGGTCCCGGCCCCGCGGCCAGTGGCCTCCGACAGCGCCTGCCAGACCTGGAGCGCGGTCAAGCCGGCCTCTCGCGTGGCGCTCGGCCGCGCTATTCCGGTCTCCGTGAGGTGACGAGCGAGGATCTCGGCGGGACGGTCGCCGGCGGTTGACAGCTCGTCGCCAAACTGGGCGTCGCCGGGCAGCATCTCCCGCGTGGCCCGCAGCGCGCGCAGGAGGGCCGGGCTCGCGTCGGTCCGGCGCAACGCATGGGCGACGCGCGCGGCCCGCCGCCTGAGCCGGCCCGCCGAGGCAGCCGCCTCGGCGGGGGGCGTCGCGGCGGGGTGGTCCGGGGCATCCACGCCCGGTCACCTGGGGTCGGGCCCTGCCGCCAGGATGCGACCCAGCTTGACCCAGGCCGGATAGAGGAGGAACAGGCCGATCGCCAGCAGGTGCGTCCCCGGTCCAGCCCGATAGCCGGCGAAGGACTTAAGGCCCGACCCGAGCATGAAGTCGCGCCCCGAGGAGCTTCGCAGGGCCCGCGACAGTCCGCGTGTGGGCTTCCAGTTCGCGTACAGCGCGCCGGAGACCGCCCAGAAGCTCGCGACCGCGGCCAGCTCGGCTCGCCGGGCCGTCGCCTGGCTGCATCCGAGCCGCTCGATGGTCGCGCCCGTGGCCACGAGCAGGGGCGGATCCAGGAGGAAGCTCACCGTGGGATCGTATGCACGAGTGGGCTGGTTGGGTCGTATCGCGCGACCTTCGCTGGTCGGGACATGCGCGGCCGTGCTGCCGCCCGAGCGGGGCGGCCCGGATCCGGCTGACCTCGCACGGCTGGTGGAGCGCCATCTCAGTCGCATGCCTCGGAGCTCGCGCATCCTGATCTGGGCCCAGGTTCTGGTCCTCGATGGGCTGGCCCGGGCGACGGCGGCCCGACCGCTGATCCGGCTGGATCCCGACCGCCGAACTGCGGTTCTGGCCCGGGTGGGCCGCCTGCACCCGGCCGGCGAACTGGCGATCGAGGGGCTCAAGGGCGTCATCACGCTTGCTCACGGAGCCGACTCGCATGCCGCCCGGGCCCGCGCTCGCGCGCTCGCGCGGCCGCCCGCCCGCCCCGATCCCGCCCTCGACGCGGTCCCGGCCCGCCACTGGAACGCGCTGGTCGAGTGCGATGCCGTGGTCGTGGGCTCCGGCGCGGGCGGAGCGATGGCGGCGCTAGCACTCGCCCGCGCCGGGCATCGAACGGTCGTCGTCGAGGAGGGGCGGCGCTGGAGCGTGGATGAGTTTCGTCACCGGCATCCTCTCGATCGGTTCTCGGCCCTGTACCGAGACGCCGGTGCCACCGTGGCGCTGGGCCGGCCGCCGGTGCTGCTGCCGATCGGTACGGGGGTGGGCGGCAGCACGCTGGTCAACTCGGGCACCTGCTATCGCCCGCCGCCGTCGGTTCGGGCCAGCTGGTGGAACGGCGGGCTCAACCTGGCCGAGCCAGATGCTCTGGACCGGCGCCTGACCGAGGTCGAGCGACTGCTCTCGGTCGGCCCCGTGCCCGCCCCCGTCATGGGCAACAACGGCGCCATCGCCCTGCGCGGAGCCGAAGCCCTGGGCTGGCGGGGCGGGCCCCTGATGCGCAACGCGCCGGGCTGCGGAGGGTGCTGCCAGTGCTCGATCGGCTGTCCGCGCAACGCGAAGGCGGGAGTTCACCTGAATGCCCTCCCCGCGGCCTGCGCGGCCGGAGCGCGGATCTTGAGCGAGGGGTGGGTGGAGCGGATACTGACCGCCGGAGGGCGGGCCCGCGGGGCGCTGGTGCGCGACTCGCACGGCCGGGGAATCGAGGTGCGTGCGCCCCGCGTGGTGGTCGCGGCCGGCGCCACCGAGACGGCGCCCCTGCTCCGGCGCAGCGGACTGGGCGCTCACCGCGAGCTGGGCCGCAACCTGACGGTGCACCCGGCGCTGGGCATCGCCGGGCGGTTCCCCGAGCCCGTGATCGCATGGGAAGGGGTGCTGCAGAGCGCCGCGATAGAAGAGTTTCACGCGGAGCGGGGAATCTTGATCGAAGCCACGTCGACGCCCCCCGGGATGGGCTCCGTGTCGCTCCCGGGGCTGGGAGCGGAGCTCATGACCCAGCTCGCCCGCGCGGACCATCTGGCTACCCTCGGCGCCATGATCGCCGACCGCCCGAGCGGCGCCGTCATCGGGCGGCGGCGAGGCCCGAGGCTGATCCGGTACCAGCTTCATCCCGAAGACGCGTCTCGGCTGGTCGAGGCCCTCGGCCTCATGACCCGAGTTCTGCTGGCCGCCGGCGCTCAGGAAGTGCTGACGGGAGTTCCGCACGTGCCGCCGCTGCGCCGGACTCAGGAGATCGCCGCTGCGCTACGGGCCATCGATCCCCGGCGGCTTCACCTGGCGGCGTTTCATCCGTCGGGCACGGCGCGCGCCGGCGCCGACGCCGATCGCTACCCCGTCGATCCCGACGGCCGGCTGCGCGGCGCCCGCGGCGTGTGGATAGCCGACGCCTCGATCCTTCCCAGCTGCCCGACCGTCAATCCGCAGGTCTCGATCATGGCGCTCGCCCTCGGAGTCGGCGAGGAGGCGGGCCGGGATTGAGGCGCGCTCGCCGAGCATCAGGACGCGTGGTGGTGGCCCTCGGGGCCGTGCTCGCCCTCGCCGGGGCCGTGTTTTCGTCTCCACTCGTCTCGGGGGCGGGCCGCGCGACCGGTCACCCACCCCCCGGTCCTCAGGCGACCGGCGCCCGCGCGTCAACCGCTGCCGCGTCCACCGCGGCCACTTCCTCCGCGGCCACTTCCTCCGCGGCCACTTCCACCGCGGCCACTTCCACCGCGGCCACTTCCACGGCGGCCACTTCCACCGGGGCCTCCGGCGCCGGCCCGACTGACAGCGGGCCCACCGGCGCCGGCTCGACCCCGGTTCCATCCAAACGCCCCGTCTCCCGGACGCGCTTCGCCGTCGGGGTCCGCGTGCTGCGACTGGTGGAGCCCGGCCGGCGTATCCGCCTGCCCCACGGTGGGATCCGCCCGCGCACCCTGGTGACCTTCGTTCGCTACCCGGCGATGGGCACCGCGGGGAGGAGGGACGTTCCCAACGCCGCCGCCGATCGGTCCGGGGGGCCGTATCCGCTCGTCGTGTTCGGGCACGGATTCCGGCTCAGCCCCCGACCGTACGAGCGGCTGCTCTCGGCCTGGGCCAGGGCCGGCTACGTGGTGGCCGCTCCCGTGTTCCCACTCGAGAACGCCAACGCCCCGGGCGGCCCCAACGAAGCCGACCTCGTCAACCAGCCCCGTGACATGACCTTCCTGATCTCGCGGCTGCTAGCCGCTAGCGCTGCGCCGAAAGACCCGCTCAGCGGACTGATCGATCCCAAGCACATCGCCGTCGCCGGACACTCCGACGGCGCTGAAACGGCGCTTGCCGTCGCCTACGACCGGTTCTTCGTCGACCGCCGGGTTGGCGCCGCGGTCATCCTCTCCGGAGCCAAGATCCCCGGGGTCGGCGGGTTCACGTTTCCCCACCCCAGTCCTCCGCTGCTGGCGAGCCAGGGCAGTGCCGACACGATCAACCTGCCTCGCGCCACCCGCGCCTTCTACGACCTGGCCCCGCGGCCCAAGTACCTGCTCACGCTCCTCGGTGCCGGTCACCTGCCACCGTACACCCGGGATGGACCCCAGCTACGCGTCGTCGAGCGCGTCAGCACCGCCTTCCTGGACCGCTATCTCAAGCGGCGGGCGGTGTCGGCCCGCCGGATTCGCAGCCTTGGCACAGTCCCCGGGGTAGCGAGGCTGAGCGCGCGACCCTGACGGCCGACTCGGGTCGCCGCCTCCTCGGGGGCCGACGTGTCCAGACCGCGGCTCGATGACGTGTCCAGACCGCGGCTCGCCGACGTGTCCAGACTGCTGCTCGACACCCTCGGTTCGTCACTAAGGTGATGCGTGTGCGACGCCTACCGTCAGCCGATCCGCTTCACACGCGACGGCGCTCGGAGCCGGGTGGCGAGGACGTACCGCCCGAAACGGCGGTGAACGACGAGGGCAGCGAGGCGCGGCGGCCGGTCGTCTCGCCGGTGGAGGCGCTCGAATTCCTCAGCCGGGTCGGAACGTTGCTCTCGGCGTCGTTCGATTACGAGCAGACGCTGCGCAAGGTCGCAACGCTCGCGGTGCCCGAGCTGGCCGACTGGTGCGCGGTTTACGTGACCGATGACCAGAGCGGGGAGCGCGAGGTCACCAGCGAGCACACCGATCCCGAGATCGAGGGCCTGCTGCTGGACATCCGCCGCCAGCGCCGGCAGGTCGAGGGCGCCTCGGAGTCCCTGCGCGTGCTGGAGAGCGGCCGGTCGATCCTGGCCACCGAGCTCTCGGGCCAGTCGTCACCGGACATCACGGCCGAGCGGCGACCCGGCCTGGAGAAGCTCGCCGCGCGCTCTTACATGATCGTTCCTCTGCTGGCTCGCGGACGGGTGTTCGGGACGCTGACACTGCTCTCGACGCGTGCCGGGCGTCACTACACACCGGAGGATCTCGTGTTCGCCGAGACCTTCGCGGTCCGCTGCGCGCTCGCCATCGACAACGCGCGTCTCTACGAAGCGGCCGAAAGGTCGCGCGCGCTGCTCGACACCGTGTTCTCGACGGCACCGGTGGGACTGGCGCTCGTGGACACCAACCAGCGCTACGTGCGCGTCAACCCGGCGCTGGCGGCGCTCAATGGCCGCTCGGCCGAGGCGCACGTCGGCCACACGCTCGAAGAGGTCCTGGGCCCGCTGGGCAAGCGGATGGGCGCCGTCCACCGTTCCGTGATTCGCAGCGGCGAGCCGCAGCTGGGTCAGGAGAGCAGCGGCGAGCTCCCGGGCGCGCCCGGCCGGACCAGTCACTGGCTTGGCTCACACACCCCCGTGCGGGGAACGGATGGCCACATCGTCGGAGTAGCGGTGACGGTCATAGACATCACGGAACGCAAGGCGCTCCTGGAGGCGGAGCGGGAGGCCCGCATGCGCGCCGACCTGCTCACGCAGGCCGAACGCGAGGCCCGGGTCCGCGCGGACTTCCTCGCCCGGGCGGGAGCCATTCTCGACTCCTCGCTCGACTATCAGGAGACGCTGGCCAACGTCGCGCGGATCACAGTCCCGGAGGTCGCCGATTGGTGCGCCGTGAGCACGCTCGACGCCGACGGGCGCCTCGAGCTGGTCGCCGCGGCTCACGGTGATCCAGCCAAGCAGGCGCTCGCCGAGGACTACTACACGCGCTTTCCACCCGAGCCGGACGCGACCGGCGGAATGCCCAACGTCGGCCGCACGGGAGTGACCGAGTTCGTCCCCGAGATCAGCGACGAGATGCTGGTGGCTGCGCTGCCCGATCCCGACCAGCTGGCCATGATTCGGCAGCTCGGGCTGCGCTCCTCGATCGTGGCGCCGTTGAAGGCGCGCGGGCGCATCTTCGGCACCCTGGCTCTGGTCAATGCGGAGTCCGGGCGAGCCTTCGGTCCGGCCGACGTCCAGCTGGCCGAGGAGCTCGCGCGCCGAGCCGGGGTGGCGATCGACAACGCGCGCCTGTACACCGAGCGGACGAGGATCGCCCACACCCTCCAGGTCAAGCTGCTGCCCGATCGGCTCCCCGAGATTCCGGAGGCCCAGCTGGCCGCGCGCTACCGCGCCGCCGGCGAGCTCAACGAGGTGGGCGGCGACTTCTACGACGTGTTTCCGCGGTCACAGAGCGAGTGGGCACTCGTGGTCGGCGACGTCTCGGGCAAGGGCGCCGAGGCGGCCGCGATCACCGCCATGGCTCGCTACACGCTGCGGGCGGCTGCCCTCGAGTGTGGGTCCGCGAGCGAGGCCCTCGAGCGGCTGAACGTGGCCATGTTGACCGACGCGTTCTCGCAGTTCGCCACTGCGGCCCTGGCCCACGTCTCCCCCTTGAGCGGCGGTGGCCTGAAGGTGCAGTTGTGCCTGGGGGGTCATCCCCAGCCCCTGGTATTGCGCGCCAGCGGCGAGGTGGAGGCCGTCGGGGCGTTTGGCAGCGTGCTCGGCGTGATCGAGAATCCGAGCCTGCAGAACACCGACGTCACGCTCCACCCGGGAGATCTGATGTTGCTCTACACCGATGGGGTCACCGAGGCCGGACCCCGGGGCGCCACTCTGGGTGAGGCCGGGCTGACCGCGCTGCTCTCCGAGCTGGCCCGTCGCGGCGCCTGGGCGGTGGTCGATGGCGTGGAGCAAGCGGTGGTCAACACCCAGGCCGCTGAACCGCGCGACGACATCGCACTGCTCGCGATCCAGGCGCTCGAGACTTCGCCCGAAGCGTCGTAGTCCGGATCAGTCCTCGATAGTCCCGATCAGTCCTCGAACAGCGAATAGCCGTAGGCTCCGCGCTTGTACGCCAGCCGGGCAACCGAGTGCATGCGCTGGTCGTCGTTGTCGCCGACTTTCTCGAGCTCGATCCGGACCCGCCGGGCTGCCCGCTGGCAAAAGGTGTCGGCGATGAAGCGCTCTTGGCCGCCGTAGCGTTCCGGCACGTACAGGCCCATCAGTCCGAGCTCGCCGAGCTCGGTGAAGACGTCGTCCGGGATCCACGCCTCGGTGTCGATCCGCCGGGAGCGATCCGGTCCGCCGCGAAGGTGCGGAACCCGTCGATCAGGCGTCTGATCTTCTTGGTCTCCTCTCCGCGAGGGACCGGATACGGGAAGACGATGTCTTCGTGGATCTCCCCCAGCATCAGGGCCTTGCAGAAGCTGGTGGGCGCGGACGGATCAGGCATCTGGGCCTCTCGCGATCAGCGAGCCCAGGGGCTATTTGGCGGACCGCGTGCGGAGATAGTTCAGAAGGCCGCCGGCGACCAGAATTTCGCGTTCCTTGGGAGCGAGGTCGTGGGTCATGGCGAAGACCTCGTCGGTGTCCTCGATCCGGACCGTGATCTTCTCGGCGCCCTGCTCGAGCTCCGGGCGCAGGTAGGGGAGCGTCCAGGTCTGGCCCACCTCGGCGCGGTCGTAGTCGGATTCCTCGAGGAAGATCAGCGCCACGATCCCCTGGGAGACGAGGTTGCGGCGGTGGATGCGAGCAAACGATTTCGCGAACACGCCCTTGACCCCGAGCTGGAGCGGAGCGAGCGCAGCGTGCTCGCGGGATGAGCCCTGCCCGTAGTTGTGCCCGCCGACGATGAAGCCGGATCCCCATTCCTTCAGGCGCTTCCGAAACTCGGGGTCGCGGTGACGGAACGTGAACTCGGCTATGGCCGGGATGTTCGACCGGTACGCCATCACCTCCACCCCGTCGGGGGCGAGGTCGCCGGTCGAGATGTTGTCGGGTTGAATCGTCGCTATCCGCGCGCTCAACGAGCTCTCGAGCGGGACGTGCTCGGGTGGCGGCTTGATGTTCGGCCCGCGAGGAATCTCGATCGATCGAGCCTCCTCCTCGCTGGCGGGGGCAAAGATGTGCACGTCGTCCACGTAGGGGCGCAGCACGGGAGCTGGCAGCACTTCCGGTGGGTCGCCGTACTCCCGCGGATCAGCGATCTTGCCCTCGATCAGTGACGCAGCGGCGACCGCGGGCGAGCAGAGGTAGACCGAGTCGTCGGGTGTTCCGCTGCGGCCGGGGAAGTTGCGGTTGAAGGTGCGCAGCGAGTTGGCGTTGCTCGGTGGCGCCTGGCCCATCCCCACGCACGGCCCGCACACCGGCTCGAGCATCCTCACGCCCCCCTCGACAAGCTGGCGGTAGACACCCGATTCGGCGATCGCGGTGAGGATCTGGCGTGAGCCCGGCGTGGCGGTCGCCGCGATGCTCGGGTGCACGATCTGGCCTCCGCGATCGGCCAGCACCGCGGCCGGCAGCGCAAGGTCGGAGTACCCCGAGTTGACCGACGAGCCGAAGCACACCTGGGCCAGCTCGGTGCCGGCGACCTCCTCGACGCTCACGACGTTGTCGGGGTTGCTCGGCTTGGCCACCATCGGGGTCAGTTCGGAGAGGTCGATCTCGACCCGTGCGTCGTACTCGCAGCCATTCTCGGGAGCGAGCTCGGCGAAGTCGGCGGCCCGCTCCTGGAGCTCGAGCCATTCCCGCGTCTGGGAGTCGGGAGGGAAGACCGCCGACGTCGCGCCGAGCTCGGCGATCATGTTCGCGATCGTTCCGCGCTCCGGGATGGTCAGCTCGGCGGTGCCGGGTCCGGTGAACTCGAAGACCTTGTTCTTCCCGCCGCTGGTCGAGAGCTGGCGCAGGAGCTCGAGGATGATGTCCTTGGACTGGACCCAGGGACGGGCGAGCGACCCTTGCAGGTGGACTTCCACGACCTCGGGACTCGCGATCTCGAATGGGTAGCCACCCATAGCCACCGCGACGTCCAGGCCCCCGGCGCCGATCGCGATCATGCCGAGCGCGCCGCTCGTCGTCGTGTGAGAGTCGGCGCCGACGAGGATCTCTCCCGGCCGGGCAAAGCGCTCGATGTGGACGTAGTGGCAGATCCCATTACCCGGGCGCGAGTAGTGGGCGCCGTACTTTCGGGCCATCGCCTGCAGCATGCGGTGATCGTCGGGGTTCTTGAAGTCGAGCTGCACGACGTTGTGGTCGACGTACTGCACAGCCCGCCCCACCTGCACGCGCTCCACCCCGAGCTGCTCGTACTGCATGAACGCCATCGTCCCGGTGGCGTCTTGCAGGAGCGTCTGGTCCACGCGCACCGCGATCGGCGAGCCCGGTCGGAGGTCTCCCTCCACCAGGTGCTCGCGCAGGATCTGCCGGGTGAGGTTCTCGGGCACGGTGGCGCTCCTGTCGTCCTATTCCAGCACCGGCTGCTCACCTAATACTCGAGCATCGCTCAGGATCGCTCGCGCCTCGGCCACCGGGGCCTCGTCCTCGGCCGTGAAAGCCACGGCCCGGACGACGACCTGGCCATCCTGGGGCCCCTCCAGCCAGGCCCGGACCTCGACGAACGTTCCCACCGGAGCCGGGGCTCGGTAGTCGATCTCGAGCCGGGTGGTGCGGGCTCGCGACCCGTCCGCCGGCGCTCGGGCCGCCCCCGGGTCGGACGCGTCCACGACCAGGGTCATCGCCTCCTCGAGCGCCGCGCCGATGATGCCCGCATGCGCCGCGCCGTCGAGTCCCTGGTGATCCTGTTTGACGAAGAAGCGTCCCGTCAGGCCGCCGCCGTCGGCGGGCTCGAGCTCGAGCGCAAGGCCGAACAGATTCTGCTGGCCGCAGCCGAAGCAGAGCTCATGGTGAGACAGGCGCACCGTCTGTGCACGATAGAACTCGCGACGAGTCGGCCCGGTGGTCGCCTTCCGCCGCGGGCGAACCTCAAACCCGGGTGCATTAAGTTCCCGCCTGCCATGCCCGCTGGCTCCGCGCGTCTCGGCCCGGTCTCAGCCGAGCCCGTTCGTCACCGCTTCGATCCCCGGCTGATCAGCGTGATTATCCCCGCGCGTGACGCCGCGGCGAGCCTCACCGAGCAGCTTGATGCCCTTGCCCGCCAGGACTACCCGGGGTCGTGGGAGCTGATCGTGGCCGACAACGAATCGCGCGACGACACCGCCGGCGTCGCCCGGGCCTGGATGAAGCGTCATAGACGCGGTCGCGTGGTAAGCGCCGGGTTGCCGTATTCGGCCGGGCATGCGCGCAATGTGGGCGCCGCGGCCAGCGCCGGCGACTTCCTGGCCTTCTGCGACGCCGACGATGCCGCTCACCCGGGATGGCTGCGCGGCCTGGCGGAGGCCGCGCCCCGGGGGGAGCTGGTGAGCGGCGCCGTCGACATCGCCGAGCTCAACGATCCCCTGGCGCGGTCCTGGCATGTGCTGCCGCCGCGGGAGCTGGCGCTCGACGCTTTCAGCTTCCTCCCTTTCTGCAGCGGGTCCAACACCGGAGTGTGGGCCGAGGTGTTCAATGAATTGGGAGGGTTCGACCCCGAGATGCGCTGGGGCGAGGACCTCGAGTTCTCGTGGC
>DASZHF010000212.1:0-22333 GCA_035938095.1 Solirubrobacteraceae bacterium | reverse complement strand
GCGGCCGGCGTGGATGACCTCCTTGAACGACCGAAAGCGGAAGATGAACACGAGCGCTCCGAAACCAACGGCGAAGGTGAACGCCGCGATCGCGATCTGCTGGCCGACCGAGTACGCGGCCACGGTCGCCGCGCTGGCGCTGGTGGCGAAGACCTTCACCAGAAGCGCCTGCTGCACTCCCGCGCCCCCCGGGGTGAAGGGCACGGCGCCCGACACCGCGGCCACGCCGAACACCAGCAGGGTCTTTCGCACCGAGCCCCCCACCCGGAAGGCGTCCAGCAGCAGCCAGAAGGCGGTGAAGCGGCACAGCCAGGCGACGACCTGGAGCGTAACGACCTCGCGCAGATAGCGCCGGCGGTCGCTGAGGATGGTCACTCCCTGCCGGATCCGCGCCCAGAATGCGCGGACGCGGTGGGAGAGCAGCGCGAACCCGGCCACCACCGCGACGCCCAGGAAGGTGAGCAGGAATAGCGTGAACCGGAAATGGCCCGCGAAGTAGGAGATGTCAAACGCGTCGAGCTTGGCGAAGTCGGGGGGCTTGGGGAAGACCCCCTGCGTGAAGGCGAAGACGAGGATCAGAATCCCCACGGCCGAATCGAAGATCGACTCCACGAAGAACGAGGCCGCCACCGTCGGATAGGTCGAGTCGGGCACCGAGTTGCGGACCAGGAACAGCTTGATCACGTCGCCGCCACGAACGGGTACGACGTTGTTGAAGCCCACGGCGGCGAAATAGGCGCCCCAGATCCGACGCCACTGAAAGCGCTGGGCCGGATAGGCGGCCCGCAGGGTGTGAAACCAGGCCCGCGAGCGCAGGGTCAGGTTCACGCCGAAGATCAGCAGGGCCAGCACCAGCGTGCCCCAGTGCACGGCCGCGAGGTCGCTGAAGAACTTCCCAACCGCGTCGAAGAACGAGCTCAGGCTGTGGCTGAGCGAGGAGGAGGCGAGGAGCACGGGCAATGGCCCTAGCGTACGCCGCCCGGGCGCGGCGTCTCCGGCGAACCCCGGCGCCGTGCGCCCCCAGCCCGGCCGCCGGCGTTGATTCGAACCCGGCAACCGGGCAGGATGCTCGGGGGCAGTTGATCCGCCCGGGGCCGGCCGGCGTTAAGCGGATGGGAATTGAAAGCGAGGCGGCGTGACCACCAAGCGCACGATCGAGTTCGACATCGACAAATACCTGCGGAACTCCAAGAGGGTCGACCTCTCCGAGGTGGCGTGGGATGAGGTCCCCAACCACAGGCTCTCGGACGGAGACGTGATGTGCCTGCACTACATGATGGACATCGAGACCCACACGGTGATCTATCTGCGAGACCTGCTGGCCACGCGCGCGGCCAGGGACCCGCATGTCACAGCCTTCCTGGCCTGCTGGGCCTACGAGGAGCTCTGGCACGGAGAGGCGTTCTCGGACTTCCTGCGCCACTACGGCATCGAGGTTCCGGCCGAGCCCAAGCTGCCCGATGGCACTACCCCGATGCCCACCCGTCCGCGCCGGACCGCCCAGCTCCGCGAGCAGATGGGCGTCGGCCACAAGCTGGCGATGCTCCCGTCCATGGTCGGGTCGGGACTGATGCCCGACTTCGTAGCCCTGCACATGACCTGGGGAGCGATCAACGAGCTCAGCACCCTGACCGGCTACTACCAGCTCATTCGCCGGTCCGAGCACCCCGTGCTCCACACCATGCTGCGGCGAGTCATCCAGGACGAACGCCGTCACTTCGCGTTCTACCGGGCCCAGGCCAAGGCCCGGCTCGAAGGCAATCGCCGGGCCCAGGCGGTCGTCCGGAGCATCCTGCGCCACTTCTGGACCCCCGTCGGGGCCGGCGTCAAATGCGACGAGGAAGTGGACGCTCTGACGCTTTACCTGTTCGGCGACAGCCGGGAGGGCAGGCAGGCGATCCGCGAGATCGACGCGACCATCGGCGAGCTCCCGGGGCTGGGCGGGATGGGCCTGTTCGAGAGCGTGCTCGACACCGCGCTCGACCGGGCTCGCGGCAGGCCCGGCTGGGCAGGCGTCGCCCCCATGCCGGCCCCCACAGCAAGCCCCGCCCCGCCGGCGCCGATGCCCGCCCGTCCGGCGCGCTCGGCCGAGCGGGCGCGGGCCGAACCCGGCGTCCCCAGCGCCGCATAGCGCCGCCTCACTCGTTAGAGTGCCCGCCGCCGAATCCCTGGGGATCCAGGGAACGGGGGACCCACAGTTCAGGGGCGAGTTCCGCGGTAATCCGCGGGAGGCGCCGGCTCTTTCCGCGCCAGCCCGACAGCTAACCCCGTAGGCCGACGAAAGGGACACGGTTGGCAGGGGACTGGCGCAAGCTGGCAGCGCGCGTGGCGATTCTGGGCATGGGCACAACCCTGCTCGGGTCGAGCAGCGTGCTGGCCGACACGACGACGGCCACGGGCGGCACCACTTACTCGGGCGGCGGGTCGAGCCCGGACGGCTCCGCCACTCCCCGCATCGTCGCGCCCGGCCCGGCCGACGCCTCGGCCCTGCTGGGCACGCTACCGCTCGGGCCGGGAGCCACCGGCCGCCATGTGCGCCTCCTGCAGCGCTGGCTGCGCCAGCTGGGATTCCCGGTGCGCAAGGAGAAGACCTACGGCGCCCGTACGGCGCGGGCCGTGCGGACCTTCCAGGCTTCTCGCGGCCAGGCGCCCACCGGTACGGTGGACGCACAGACGGCCCAGCTGCTGGTGGGCGCGTTCACCGCCAGCCTGGGACCGGCGAGCGGGGGCTGGGTATTCCCGATCCAACCGCGCAGCGCCGTGCTCTCGCCGCGCCACTGGACCCTGGACCAGGGCGTGGACATCCTCATGGCCCACAACGCCTGTGGATCGGATGCCGTCGAGGTGGCGGTCGGGAGCGGGAAGATCGTCAAGGAGGGGATCTCCGGATTCGGTTCCCAGGCACCGGTGCTCCGGCTCGACCAGGGGCCCGACGCCGGCCGCTACGTCTACTACGGGCACGCCCAGCCTGCCCTGGTGCCGGTGGGAACCCATGTCGCGGCGGGCGAGCCGATCGCGGAGGTCGGCTGCGGACGGGTGGGACGCTCCAGCGCCCCGCACCTGGAGATAGGGATCAGCGAGCCCGCCGGTCCTCCGTGCTGTCCGAGCATGGGCGCCACGGCCAGCTACGTTCTCGACCGAGTCCGCGGCGCCTACGCCGCCGCGACCCGCTAGGCCCGGCCAGCCGCAACGAAACGGGCGGGTCATTTCGCGGACGTCGGGCGCCGCGACATTTCGCCCGGACATCTGTTTGGCCCCGTAGAGTCTCGCCGTGCCTGCCCCCTCGCTCCCGCCTCTCCCCCGCCGGGCCCGCCCGGCCAACGCGTCCCGCGCCGTCCGGCGCCGGGTTAAGACGCTGGTCGCGTGCCTGGCCGGATGCCTGGGCGCGCTCTGGATGGTGGGTGCTCCAGCGTGGGCCCTCGACAACGGGCTCGCACGCACGCCCCCCATGGGGTGGAACCCCTGGTACCAGTTCGAGTGCAACGTCAACGAGCAGCTGATCAAGCAGAGCGCCGACGCGATGGTGACGAGCGGCATGGCGGCCGCCGGCTACCGCTACGTCAACCTCGATGACTGCTGGATGGCCAAGACCCGTGACGCCAACGGAGAGCTCCAGGCCGACCCAGCTCGGTTCCCGGATGGGATTCAAGGGCTCGCCGACTACGTGCACGCACGCGGTCTGCTGCTCGGCATTTACCTGGACGCGGGCAGCTCCACGTGCGCCGGCTACCCCGGCAGCGCCGGCCACTACCGCGAGGACGCGGTGACTCTCGGTCGGTGGGGCGTCGACTACGTGAAGATGGACTGGTGTCACACGGGCACGAACGCCAACGCCGCGGCGATATACACGCAGGTGCGCGACGCGCTGGCCGCCGCCGGTCGCCCCATGGTGCTGAGCATCTGCAACTGGGGGATTCAGTCGCCGTGGTCGTGGGGACCGGCGACCGGAAACCTGTGGCGCACCGACGGTGACTTCAATTGGTACGGAGCCCCGAAGAACTACTGGTCCGCAATCCTGGCCGTCGCCGGCCACACCTCACGGGTGACGCGGTACGCGGGTCCGGGGGCCTGGAACGACCCCGACCTGCTGGTGGCCGGCAACAAAGTGCTGACCCCGGGCGAGGAGCGAGCTCAGTTCAGCCTCTGGAGCATGATGTCCGCACCGCTACTGGCCGGCAACGACCTGCGCACGATGTCCAAGTCCACGCTGGCGCTGCTCAGCAACCGCGACGTGATCGCTGTGGACCAGGATCCGTCGGCCTACCCGGTGGTCCGCGTCGGGGTCGACGGCACCTGGCAGTCGTGGATCCGCCCCCTGACTGGTTCGTCACGCGCCCTGCTGCTGCTCAACACCGGAGCCCACACCGCGAGTAAGAACGTCAGCATTCGCAGCGTCGGGCTCCCGGCCGCACCTCTGTACCGCGTCGAGGACCTGTGGACCCACCGCTTGACCCACACCCGCGACAAGCTGACGGTCCGCGTCGCACCTCGCGACGTCGCCCTGCTACGGATCTATCCGACCCAGCCCCGCACCGCCAAGCGGCATTAGCCGGCCGGATGCCCGCTTCGAGGCCGGTGCGCGATTCGGAGCCGGTGCGCGATTCGAGGCCGGTGCGCGCTTCGGGGCCGGGTACGCGTTCTAGGGCCGCGCGCGAGCGGGGAGGTCGCTCAGCGCCTGCAGCACTTCCTCGTCGTGGGTCTGCGGCGACACCTTGGGCAGCACCCGGGCCACGCGCCCGGTCTGATCGATTATGAAGGTGCTTCGCTGGGCGCCCCAGTAGGTCCTGCCGTAGCGCGACTTCTGCACCCAGACGCCGTAGGCCTCGGACACCGAATGGTCGGGGTCGGCGAGCAGAGCGAAGTTCAGGTCGTACTTGTGGTGGAAGGCGTTGATGCGCTCGACGGGATCGGGTGAGACGCCGAGCACTACCGCTCCGGCGTCTTCGTAGTCCGGAGCGTGGTCGCGCACTCCGCACGCCTGGGTGGTACAGCCGGGGGTGTCGGCCTTGGGATAGAAGTACAGGACGACGGGCTGGCCGCGGAAGTCGCTCAGCCGGGTGGGCCGCCCGTCCTGGTCTGCGAGCTCGAAGTCCGGCGCCTGCTGGCCCTGCTCGATCATCGGCATCCGCTCACTTAAGCAAACGAGACAGGCGCCGGTCCTTGAGCACCCGGCCGCCGGTCTGGCATTGCGGGCAGTAGGACATGACGTAGTCCTCGTAGTGGACGGCGGCGAGCGTGGTGGCGCACCGCGGACACGGCTCGCCCTGGCGGCGGTGGACCTCGAGGGGCATGGGCAGCTTGTCGGGGATCGGCAGCGAGACCACCCGCTCGTAGTGCTCCAGCGCGCCCCCGAGGCGACCGGTGATCGCCTCTCGCAGGGTCTGGACCTCCTCGTCGTCGAGATCGTCGCCGTGCTTGAACGGAGAGAGCTCCGCCGTCCACAGGATCTCGTCCACCCACGAACGCCCGATCCCGGCCAGAACGCGCTGGTCGCGAAGCAGCGAATGCAGCGGACGGGCGGAGTCCAGGCGGTCCCGAAGATCTTCGCCGCCAGGCGGGTCGGGCCACGCCTCGGGGCCCAGGCCGTCCAGCGCCTCATCTGACTCGAGCGCGTCGGCTCGAAGCAGCTTGACCCAGGCCGCCTGGCGCGTCCCGAACTCGCGCAGGCGCAGCTCGCGCCCGTCGCTCAGGCGCAGGAGCAGCCGCGAGGTCCGGTCGCGCAGGCCGGCGCGCCGGTCGAAGAGCTGCAACCGTCCGGCCGACATCAGGTGCACCAGCACCACGAGGCCGCCCGCCACCTCCACCATCAGGTGCTTGCCCCGCCGGCCCACGCCGGCGACGCTCCGGCCCTCGAGGTCGGATAGGGGAGGGTCGAACGTCTTCAGGGCATTAATGCCGGGGGCCAGCGCGGATTCGATCTGGGCTCCGCGCAGCACGGCGCCCAGGCGTCGGGCGGTTATCTCCACCTCGGGAAGCTCGGGCATCCCATTGATCGTAGAAGGGCGCGCCTAACGCGCCCCCACGACGCCCGGGCGCGCAGGGTGCGGCTTACGGCCGCGCGCGCCCCAGGGCGCCGCTTACGCCCGGCCGGTCAGGGTGCCGCTTATGCCCGGCCGGTACTCAGTAGGGGCGGATGGGCGGGCCCGTGTCGACCTTGCCCCCGGTGCTCCACTGCACGCGCCAGCGGCGCCCGATCCGGAACGCGGAATGCGAGCTCCAGTAGCCGCTCGAGTCGGTATGGGCGGTCAGCACCTTGGTCCACGTCTTCGAGCCCTTGTCGTTGGCCTGGACGTCCACCGTGGTGGACCCGTGCGCGGGACGAACGAAGCCCCACAGCGTCACTGAGCTTCCTCTGTGGTGCGCGACCAGGGGTGTACGGAAGCCGGCGTAGGCGGGCTTTTGCTTACCGTTGGCCAGCTCCAGGCCCGATTGGAACCCGACCGTGCCGCCGTGAAGGCTCGACCCCGGCTTGGAGATGCTGGTGTCGTCGCGCAGGAGATACTGGGAGAAGGCGGCCACCCGCGGGTTGGCCCACGCGATGTGCTCGGAGATCTCCTGGTACTCGGCCTGCTTGGACAGGCTCACGCCCAGGAACGGGTTGGGCTTGCTCTGGATCCCGAACTCGGTCAGGTAGATGTCCTCACGGTGGGGGAACGCGCCGGCGTGCCAGGCTCGGTCCAGTGCGCCGACCAGTCGCGAGAGCACGCCGATCGTGACGTCGTCCTTGGGCGGCTTGTAGAACGGGCCCGCCGTGGTCGTGTAGGCGTGGTGGGCATACCCGTCGACCGGCAGCGGCGAGCACGAGGAGGCGCGGTGATAGTGAGAGTCCAGGCACAGCGTGTCGCGCAGGAAGACCAGCGGAGCGACATCGTGTCCGGTACCGACCGGTGCCGTCTCCCCCATTAGGACCTTCGCGTTGGGCAATCCGCCGGCATGCAGCCCGGCTACCCCGGCCTGGACCAGGCCGCGATAGATGCGAGGCGACGCCGGCTGGTGATGGCCGACGTATTGCGGGAGCAGGAAGTAGGGATGGTTGGGCTCGTTCCAGATCGACCACACGTCGACCTGCGAACCGAAATGGCGCGCCGCCGCGGTCGTGAACTGCTGGAACTGCTGGGGGTCCGGACGCGTCTGGTGATCACGCCCGCCGGCGGTGGCCCACCGGGGCACGGGCCCGGAGACGGTCATCAGGATCTGCCAGCCGCGCTTCTTGGCGGCGGCCAGCAGCGGGTCGTACTGGCCCCAGTTGTAGGCCTTCGGGTCGGTGCCGTCGAAGTTGGGGCGGGTCCGCGAGTCGCCCCCCGGTGCCACGCTCCCCCAGTAGATGACGACGCGCAGCGCGCGCACCCCCAGCGAGTCCAACTGGGCCAGCGCCCCGTCGCGGTGGGCGGGATCGAGCAGATCGCGCGGGGCCTCGTAGAAGGTGACCTGGCCATGCGAGGCCGAGGCAGCGGCGGGGTAGCCGGCGGCCGCGGCGAGCAGCGCGCAGGCAGTCAAGACAACGGCAACAGTGCGTGACACGGACCGAGCCCTCCGAGCGTCGATGTGCGTACGAGCGCTTGCGTCGACCGTCGCGAGTCCCCGGTTGGCGAGTCCCCTACGGCGACGGACCTGACGCCTGAGTGGCCAACACCCTAGCGACGTCTGGTGCTAGGACACCTCGAGCCCCGAAGTGTTGCGGGATTTCTGGGCGGAAATTTCACCCTCCAGCGAGCCCGGACGCCGGCCCCGTCGGGGCCGGGATCGTGGCCCCAAACGGCCAGACGGCCGGGCGGGTGAGCGATCATCCGGAACTGTGCTCGAGCGGCTCACGGGACGGCTCGCGGGACGGTTCACGGGACGTTACCGACGGCCCGGGCCCTGGGGCCGGCTGCGATCATGGCGATCGGTGTTCGAGCGATTCACAGAAGAGGCCAGGCAGGTTGTGGTTCTCGCGCAGCAAGAGTCGCGGACGCTCAAGCACAACTACATCGGCACCGAGCACCTGCTGCTCGGGCTGCTGCGCGAGGAGAACGGACTGGCGGCCCAGGCGCTGACGAGCCTGGACATCACCATCGACGCGGTGCGCGACCAGGTGGCCCGGATCGTGGGCCTTGGCAATGACGTGGCCTCGGGCCAGATCCCGTTCACGCCCCGGTCCAAGAAGGTGCTGGAGCTGTCGTTACAGGAGGCGCTCTCCCTGGGCCACAACTTCATCGGGACGGAGCACATCCTGCTCGGGCTGCTGCGCGAGAACGAGGGCGTGGCGGCCCGCGTACTGGTCGACTTCGGCGCCGACGCCGAGCGGGTCCGCAACGAGGTCATTCGCCTCATCTCGGCGGGAGGGGGTTCCGAGGCCGAACGAGGGAGAAGGCTGAAGGTGAGCGTGAGCGGAGCGGTCGACGCTCCGAGCGGTGTCTGGCCGGCTCGCTTCTGGTCGACGATCAACCCGGTCGGATTCGAGATCAGACGCGACCTGGGACGGGAGGCGGACTCGGGAGATCTGCTAGCGGCGCTGACGTGCATGCCCGGCAGCGTCGCCGGCCGGGCCCTGAAGGAGCTCGGACTGTCAGATGCCGACTTCATTGCGGCCATAACCGACGCGCGCGCCAAGCGCCAGGGCGAGGCTCTGGAGCAGGAGCCCGACCTGATCAGGGCGATCGCGATCGTCCGCGAGCGGCGCGGGCGAGCCACGCGGGACGGGGACGCGGCGATCGCCGCCGGACTGGGCGATGTCGAGCGGCGCCTGCAGCACCTCGCTGGCGATCGGGCCGGCGGCGACTGGCGGGTCGACATGCCCCGCCTGCGCGAGCGGCTGGGACTCTCGCGCGACGATCCGCCGGCGTCGGGATCGGCGCCCGCACCGGCCCCGGGGCCCGCGCCACCTGGGCCCTGACGGCTGCGGCGCGCTTTAGCGCGCCTATCCCCTTTTTCTTCGAATACCGTTGCAGCGCCGATGGCGGAGACCCAGAACCAACTGCGCGTAGCGCCCGACGACATCGTGCGCACCCATGAGCAAGGTGCGGCCAACGACCGTCCTGCGCTGCTGGTGCTCGACCCGCTCGAGGAGTTCCTCGACCGGGAGGGGCTGGGCGAGGGGAGCGTCGAGGTCGAGCCCGTGGGCGAGGGACATTCCAACGTCACCTACCTCCTGCGCCGCGACGGCGAGGAGGTCATCCTGCGCCGACCGCCGCGCCCCCCGCTCCCGCCCAGCGCCCACGACGTGCTGCGCGAGGCGCGGGTGCTGTCGGCCCTGTACGGCCACGCGCGGGTTCCGCGCGTGCTGGCGGTGTGCGACGACGAGTCCGTGATCGGCGCGCCGTTCTACGTCATGGAGCGCGTGCACGGCCACGTGGTGACCAACTCGCTTCCGCCCGAGCTCGACACCCCAGTCGAACGGGGGCGCATGGCTGACGAGCTCGTGGATGGGCTTGTCGAGGTGCACGCGGTGGATTGGCGGGCCGTGGGCCTCGAGGGGTTCGGGCGGCCGACCGGCTATCTCGAACGCCAGCTGCGCCGCTTCCTGGGCCTGTGGGAGGTCAACCGGACGCGAGAGATCCCAGCGGTCGAGACGGTGGGGACCTGGCTGCGCGAGCACATGCCCGAGTCCGCCCCCTCCACGGTCGTCCACGGCGACTACCGGCTCGGGAACACGATGATGGCCCCCGGGGCGCCGGCCCGGCTGGTTGCGATCTTCGACTGGGAGATGGCCACGATCGGCGATCCGCTGGCCGACGTGGGGTACCTGTGCACCCTGTGGGTGGACCGCCGGGATCCGCCGCTGGGCAAGTTCGAGCTCTCCGGCGTGACGCGCCTGGAGGGGTTCCCGCTGCGCGAGGAGCTGATCGCGTGCTACGAGGAGCGCTCGGGGCGCTCGATGACCGACATCCGCTGGTACCAGACGCTGGCCCTGTGGAAGTCGATCGTGTTCATGGAGGGCAACTACAAGCGCGCCGTGAGCGGCGCCACCGACGACCCCTACCTGAAGGCCTTCGGCGATGGAGTGGTGCAGCTGGCCAAGCGCGCGGAGGCGATGGCGCTTGGCGACTGAGGGGTCCCCCGAGGAGTTCCCGGTCCGCATGGCCTCGGACGACGGCGGTTCGGTCACGCGGGCCGACCCGGGCAAGCGCTATCCCGGGCTGCTGGTCGACTTCGGCGGCGTACTGACCACCGACGTGTTCGTCTCCTTCGCCGCCTTCTGCGAGACCGAGGGGTTGGAGCCCGACACCGTGCGCCAGAAGTTCCGGGCCGACCCGGGTGGGCGCGAGCTCCTGTTCGAGCTGGAGCTCGGGCACATTACGGAGGCCGAGTTCGAGCCCCGCTTCGCCGAGCTCCTGGGGGTCCGCGATTCGGCGCGGCTGATCGACAGGTTGTTCGCGGGGATGGCGCCCGACGAGCGGATGATCGCGGCGGTACGGGCAGCGCGCCAGGCGGGCGTGCGCACCGGCATGGTGTCCAACTCTTGGGGAAAGGGCAGCTATGACCGCGAGTTGCTGCCCGTGCTCTTCGACGGGCTCGTGATCTCGGCGCAAGAGGGAATGCGCAAGCCCGACCCGCAGATCTACCTGCTGGGCGCCGAGCGCATCGGGCTCGCGCCGGAGGACTGCGTGTTCGTCGACGACCTGCCCGGCAACCTCAAGCCCGCCCGGGCGATGGGGATGGCCACCGTGCACCACCTGGGAGCGGAGTCGACCGTGCCCGCGCTCGAGAGGTTGTTGGGGGTGGCGCTGGCCTGAGCGGTCAGGGCCGGGCTCAGGGCCGGGCTCAGGGGCCGGCTCGGGGCCGGGCGAGCGCGAGCACGGCCGCGACGTGGCGGGCGACCGCCTGGGGCGTCAGCCGCCCGGCGGGAAGCTCGACCACGAAGGCGGTGGTACCCGGGAAGGCAGCGTTCTGCCAGCCGGTGATGCTTCCCGGGAAGGACCCGAAATGCAGGAAGGGGAGGCCGACAAGCTGCGCGTAGCGGCGCTCGATCGCGCGATCTCCGCCGGAGTCGTCGACGAGACGCGCGTGCTGGTGGTACCAGATGGTCACCGCTGGACGCAGGCGCTTGACCAGCGCGTTGATGGCGCGGGACTCGGGTTCGGACAGCGGGCGCGGGCCCGAGTAGAAGGTTCCCCCGGGGCGGTCGAGAGGACGCCAGTGCCAGGGCGAGTTGCGGTTGAGGTCGACCCCGTGAGCGTTCTGGCGAGTGTGGGCCGTGCAGCCGTCCGGGTTGAACTGGTCGACCACCCAGAGCGCGACGCCGGGCGGCGGGGCGACGGCTCTGAGCGCTCGGGTGATCGCCTCCCCGGCGGTTTCGTTGCCGTGGACGCAACCCACGACCAGCACGGTGCGGTGGCCGGTGGGGTCGCCGATCGAGTAGGCCCGGAGGGACCGTCCCCGCACCGAACGCCCTACCACCGATGGGCGCCAATGCCCGGCGGCGAGCGGTTGCCCGCCGGCAGCCATCGGCGTGGTGCGCGGCGGGGACCGGTGCGGGCTGGATGATCCGCATCCGGCGACCAGCGCCAGTGCGCCCGCGAGCGCAAGCCTCCATCCCGGGCGGGCCAGCAACGTCGGCCTACGGAACCGAGGCCTGGACGTCGCGGCCGGCGGATGAGTCATCGAACGCCGGGGCGGACTCGCCCACCCGGCCTTCCGGACTCGCGCCCCGCTCGATCCGCCCCCGCAATTCCGCGCCCCGCCCCGCCGCCACGGCGCGGGCGGCGCGGCTCTCACTCAGGGCGATGCCCCGCGCCCCGGCCAGGTCCAGCAGCTCCTGGCGCTCCTCGCCCTCCTGGGCGGCGCGCAGGAACAGCCACGCGAACAGGCAGATCGTGACGATGCTGCCCTCGACCATCATGACCGCGCCCGCGGTGATCTGGTCGCTGAGCGGGGAGATGTGCCAGAACGCCTCCCCGCGCCGGTAGAAGGGATAGAAGACGGAGCCGGCCCAGAGGAAGACGTTGCCGAGCACCGCGCCAGTGAGCCGCACCGCGACGATGTACCCGAGCCGGGCCAGATTCCCGAACCACGCCGGCTTGGGCAGCGGACCGAAGAGCGGCATCCACATGTTCACGCCGCAGGCGATGAACAATGCATGTTCGGCCGCGTGGACAGCCGGATGCCGCAGCGCCGCCTGATAGAGCACCGGCACGTGCCACACGTAGAGGTCGACCGCCCACAGCGGGAGGGCGACCGCCGGGTGGGCCAGCCCGCTGAGCCGGTGCAGGGCGCGAACGCGCAGCACGGGGGCCAGCAGCGGCCCCGTGAGTCCGAGCACCACGAGCAGCGCTCCGATGTCGGCCATCAGCAGGTGCTCGGCCATGTGGGCCATGAGCAGCTCGTCGGAGATATGCCCGAGCGGCGACAGCAGCGTGCCGGCGATCAGCGCGAGCCCGCCGTAGAAGCTCCACTGGCGCCAGGAGGCCACCGGCCGCCCCTCGCGGGCCAGCGTCCGGGCCCGGTGCGCGTAGAGGGCCGCCAGCACGCCGGCGGGCACGAGCTGGAGGGGCTCGAACGGCCCCGCGGCGAGATGGGCCAGCGGCAGTGCCAGCATCGGTGATTAGCGTACGCTCAGCCCGCCGAGATCAGGGCCACCCCGGCCATCGCGCCGGCGACGCCCACCGCCTGGGACCGTCCCAGGCGCTCGCCCAGGAGCCCGTGGGCCAGCAGCACGGTGACGGCCGGATAGAGCGAGCCCACGACGGAGACGATGCTCACCGCGCCGTGCCGATTCGCGACCGCCAGCAGCGCGGTGGCCGAGCCGTCGAGCGCCGCCACGGCCAGCAGCGGGGGGAGTTGACGCGGGCGGGGCAGGGCGCTTGGGCCCTGCCTCGCGAGGATCGCGGCGAGGGGAAGCACTCCGGAGAGGCGGGACAGCAGCAGGAACCACAGCACCCCTCCCCGCGCGCCGACGTGGGCGCCGAGCAGGAAGCACCCGATTCCCACGGCGGCCAGGATTGCCAGCACGACACCCAGCCTTGACTGGGGGTCGCCGGGGGGCCCATCGGCCTCCGCTGGGCGGGCCGCGCCCTGGGTCGCCGGGCGGGCGGCGGTTCCGTCGATCGGGCGAGCGGCGCCCTGGGTCACCGGGCGGGCGGCGATGACGACCCCGACCACCGCGACCGCCAAGCCGAGGGCCTGAAGCACGCTCGGCCGGTCGCCGGCGGCCACGCCGACCGCGGCGGGCAGCGCGGCGCCGGTGGCCGATATCGGCGCCACCAGGCTCATGGGCCCGAGCGCCAGCGCCCGATAGAGCGCACTCAGGCCCGCCAGCCCGACCACACCCGCGAGCACAGAGACGATCGCCGCCTGGGCTCCCGGCTCCGCCGGCTGGGTCGCGAGCACCAGCCCGGCGACCACAAGCAGCGGGGCCCCCTGGACCCCGACCATCACGGTGATGACACCGAGCCGGCGCGTTTGCAGCCCGCCGAGGAAGTCAGACGTTCCCCAGCAACACGAGGCCGCCAGGGCTAGGGCTATGGCCAGCACCGGCCTAGCCGCCCCCGGGCGGGTCTGTGCCGATTAGCGCCTGCCGTGGGGGGGCGGCACCAGCTTGTTGACCGTGCCGACCGCGCCCGAGGCGGCGGGACCGGCCGGCCCCGGCAGAGCTCCGGCCGCCCCCTGCGCCTGCTGACCCGCCTGCTGGATGACGCCGCTCGGTGAGGGCACCGGTGTTCCCGGACCGGGGCCAGCCGGAGGCGGCGAGCCCGGCCCCGGGGAGCTGCCCTGCCCCCCGGACCCGGATCCGGACCCGGACCGCCCGCCCGGGCCCGATCCGGGCACCCCGACCGGTCGTCCGCCCGAGACCGGCTGGCGCACGGCGCCCGGCCCGCGCGCGTGTCCGTGTCCGGGTGAAGATCTGACCCGCCCGGACCCCCGGCGGGCCCGCCTCGGGGCGCCGCCGAGCGACCGGAACGCGCGCGAGGCCGGGACTATCGGCAACGACGCCGCGCGGCGAGTCGCAGTCGCCCCATGCGCCGCGGCCGGGGCGGTGGGCTGGGCCAGGCCGGGCAGACGGGGCCCCGATACGAGCTGGCCCAAAGAACCGAGACCCCCCAGCCCGCCGCCGACCGCCACCGTCGCCAGCGCGACCAGGATTCCCCCGGGCACG
This sequence comes from Solirubrobacteraceae bacterium, assembly GCA_035938095.1. Taxonomy (GTDB): domain Bacteria; phylum Actinomycetota; class Thermoleophilia; order Solirubrobacterales; family Solirubrobacteraceae; genus AC-64. Next base: position 8,259 of record DASZHF010000212.1, on the reverse strand, counting down.
AGCATGGTCGCGGCCGACGCCCGAAGCGTCTCGGCCAACCAAGTTCTGGTGACCCCCACCGCCATCCATGCTAGCCCTCCCCAGCGCCCGAAAGGGGTCCTGGGGCGCGCTTTTGCAGCGACCGGAGATCCTGCTGCTACACCTTCTGCGCAGTCTGTAGTCCTCGGGCCTGCTCCCCAGCACCCTTCCTCCCGGTCGCCGTGATTCAGCGCCTGTCCATAGCCCGCTCGATCCGGCTGGCCCTACTGGGGGCGACTCTCGCGCTCACAGCGCTGGCCGCCGTCGGCCTGGCCGAGCTCTACAGCGCCCGCCAGCGGTACGAGGATCGCCTGGCCAACGCATACTCCCTCGACGCGGCATCGGGGCGCCTGCTGGCCGCCTCGGTCGTCGAGGAGGCCACGCTTCAGATCGCCCGGGGCCCCGCAGGATCGGCCCGCCGCCAGCAGGCGGCACAAGCGTTCGCCTATGCCGCGAACCAGGCCGCCCGGCTCGCCGCCTCCGACCCGCCCAGCGCGCGTCTGGTGAGCTCGGCCGTCGGCGCCGAGGCGGCGCTGCGCGCGCGCCACCCGCGCGCCGGCGCCGCGCTGCAGGTGCGTGCTCCCATCGCCGCGCTGAGCGCGCGCCAGGCCACCCGCCGCGATGAGGCGCACCGGGCGGTCGACCGCGACTCGCGCCGCGCGCTGCTCGCGATCGTGATCGGCGCCGCGCTCGCGCTGCTCACCATGCTGGCGCTGGTGGGCTCGCTGCTGCGCCGTGTCCGCGGACCTCTTGAGTCACTCGTGACCGCGGCGCGCAGGCTGGCCTCCGGGCATCTCGAGACGCGCGTGGAGAGCGGCGGTCCACAGGAACTCGGGATCCTGGCCGACGCGTTCAACTCGATGGCGGCCGATCTCGAGCAAGCGCTCGAGCGCCTGGAGTCCGAGCGGCACAGGCTGGAGACGACGATCGAGAGCCTCGGCGACGCGCTGGTGGTGGCCGACGCCGAGGGCATCGTCTTGGTCGCCAACCCTCGCGCCGCGGAGTTGGTGCCCGAGCTGGTGCCCGGCAGCCGGATCGGGCCGGAGTCCCCCGGTTGGCCGTCGGTGTCGGAGGCGCTCGCCGGTGAGGTGACCCTGGAACGCGATGGGCGCACCCTGTCGGTAACCGCCTCCCGGCTGGGAGCGGCGGAAGCGGTCACCGCCTCCGGGCTGGGAGCGGCGGATGCAGCGGGCCACGCCGAAGCGGACCACGCCGAAGGCAACTCGTCAGCTCCGCGTTACAGGCCCGAAGCCGACCCCGGGCCCGAAGGCGACCCGGATAACGGCGGCGTCGTGTGGACGGCGCGTGACGTAACCGAGCGGGCTCGGCTCGAGCGACTCAAGAGCGAGTTCGTGGCCACCGCATCGCACGAGCTGCGCAGCCCGCTGACATCGATCAAGGGCTTCGTCGAGTTACTCGAGCAGGATTCCGAGCTGTCCGATCGCCAGCGGGAGTTCATCGAGATCGTCCGGGTGAGCACGAACCGACTGGTGGATCTGGTCAACGACCTGCTCGACGTCGCGCTGGTGGAGGCAGGCGAGATCGAGATCCACCCCCGGCCCGCTGAGCTGGGCGAGCTGGTCCGAGAGGTGGCGCGGTTACTCGGCCCGCGCATCGCCGAAAAGGAGCAGACCCTGGTTCTCGAGCTTCCCGACGAACAGCCTCTCGCGCTGATCGATGCCGCTCGCGTCCGCCAGATCGTCACCAACCTGGTCACCAACGCACATCTGTATACAGGCCAGGGCGGGACTCTGCGCGTGGGCGTCCACGGCGACGGACGATCGATCGTGCTCAGCGTGTCGGACAGCGGACAGGGCATGACCGAGGAGCAGGTGGCACAGATCTTCGATCGCTTCTATCGCGCCACCGACGGCGGCGGGGGCGGCACCGGGCTGGGACTGGCGATCGTCAAGTCGCTCGTCGACCTGCACGGAGGCTCGATCGACGTGCGCTCGGAACCGGGAGCGGGCTCGACCTTCGAGGTGCGGCTGCCGGCCGTCGGCGCGCCCGCCGACGCGCTCGCCCCGCGCCACGCTCTCCGAGGCAAGCGCGTGCTGGTGGTCGATGACGAGCCTGCCATTGGCCGCCTGATCGCGACACGGCTCGAGCCGTTTGGCGTCGAGAGCGTCGTCGTCAACGACGGCGCGACGGCTCTGATGGAACTGCGCACGGGTCGGTTCGACGCGATGACGCTCGACATCCTCATGCCCGGCATGAGCGGCTTCGAGGTGCTGCGCGCCCTGCGAGCCGAGGAGGACCTGCGCCGCATTCCCGTGGTCGTCGTGTCCGTGTTCTCCGGACGCGAAGCGCTGTCGGGCGAATGGGTGATCAGCAAGCCGATCGACGCCGAGGAGCTGGCTGACGCCCTTGGGGCGGCCGTCACGGCGGGCCGGGCTCGGCTCCTCGTGGTCGCCCGTGAACAGCTGCGCGAGCGCCTCGCGCCCCCCCTGCAGGAAATGGGCATCGAGTACGCCTGGGCCACGACCCCGGCCGCCGCCTCTGCCCTATGCGGCCAGCGCCATTTCGAAGTGGCGCTGGTGGACGCGGGGCTCGACCATCCCGACGAGGCCCTCGACTCGCTGCGACTCCGGGGGCGGCGCCTGGGCCGGTCGGTCGTCGTCTTCTCCGCCGGGGGTGACGCGCCTGGGCTGGCCCGGCTTCATCCCGAGCCCGTCTCCATCGACGATGCCGGATCAGCAGTGCTGTCTCTGCTGAACATCGAGGCCCCCGAAGACCCGGTGCCCGAACCCGTCGTCCCCGAGCAGGCGCGAGGCTAGTGTTGCTGCGCATGGGGGACAAGCGACAACGACTCGAGGACGAGGTGACTGCGCTGCGTTCGCAGGTCGCGCAGCGCGACGCCGAGGCGGCCGCCAAAGAGAGCCAACTCGAACGCTACGCCGCCGACCTGCGCGAGACGTTCAAAGCGGAGCGCGAGCGCTCCCAGGCGCTTCGACGGTCTTACATGCTCACCGTTCGTGCCCTCAGCAACGCGGTCGAGGCCCGCGACGCTTACACCGGGCGCCACGCCGAGCGGGTGGCCGCCTACGGCCTAGCGATCGCGCGAGCGGCTGGATCATCGCTGGCCGAGGATCCCCAGATCGAGTTCGGCTTCCTGCTGCACGACGTCGGCAAGGTCGGAGTCCCGGACGCGATCCTCTACAAGCCCGAGCCGCTCAGTGACCAGGAGCGCGAGCTCATGGAACGCCATCCGGTGATCGGATGGGAGATCCTGCGCGACATCGACTTTCTGGGAGAGGCCAAATCCGTGGTGCGCTCGCACCACGAGCGCTGGGACGGGGGTGGCTATCCGGATGGCCTGCGGGCGGAGGACATTCCCCTCGCGGCCCGCGTGTTCTCGGTCGCGGACACGCTCGACGCCCTGACGACCACCAGGCCCTACCGCCCGGCCTCGCCCCTGGGGGTTGCCCGGGCCGAGATCGAGGCGGGAGCGGGAACGCAATTCGACCCAGCGGTGGTGAGCGCGTTCTGCGCTATTGCCGACTCGGTCCTCGACCAGATCAGGAGCGACTCGACGTGACCGATTCGACGCGGCCGGACCCGAGCTCGCCGCGCATAACCGACCCCGGTGACGGAGTGCGGTCCGTGCTCGTGGTCGACGACGATCCGTTCATCCGCAGGCTGATCGTGACCACGCTGGAGGACGTCGCCGGGTTCGAGCTCTTCGAGGCCGCCGACGGCGAGCAGGCGGTGGCGATGGCCGAGGAGATCGCTCCCGCCGTCGTCCTGCTGGACATCGACATGCCCAAGCTGGACGGAATCGAGGCGTGCCGGCGCCTGCGCGGGCTGCCGCAGGGCGGGGCAGCCACGATCGTCATGCTGACGGCCGCCGCCGCCGGCCAGGAGACCGTGGCGCGGGCGGCCGGAGCCGACCTGTTCCTGACCAAGCCCTTCAGCCCGCTGGACCTGCTCCGGCTCGTCGACGAGCTCGGCGAGCGCGACGCCCGCCGGGGCGTCTAGCTACTCGCGCTTGCCACGCCCGTAGAGGAACCGCAGCAGCCTCCCGAGGAAGCGCGTCCCGCGCTTGCTGTACGGGAACATGTGCGGCTCGCGCTTGAGCGCCAGCCTTGGCGTGATCAGGATCGTCTGCTGGGCGCAGTACTTGCGTATCCCGCCCGGCCCGTGGCGCGAGCCCAGGCCCGAGGCCTTCCAGCCGCCCATCGGGAGCTCGAGCGCCGCATAGTTGATCATCGCGTCGTTGACGCAAACTGCGCCGGACTCGACGCGCCTGGCGATCGCCTCCCCCTTGGCCGTGTCACGAGTGAACACGGAACCGGCCAGGCCGTAGGGGCTGTCGTTGGCCAGCCGCACGGCCTCGTCGGCGTCCTTGACCTTCATGATGGGGAGCGTCGGGCCAAAGGTCTCCTCGCGCATGATGTCCATCGAATGGTCGACGTCGACGAGCACGGTCGGCTCGTAGAACTGTCCGGATCCGTCGTGGCCGCGGTGGCCGCCCGTGAGCGCTCGCGCGCCCTTGGAGATGGCGTCCTGGACGTGGCGGTCGATCGTTTCCATCTGAGGCGGGAAGGTGATCGCGCCGACCTCGACGCTGGCCGGCCCGTGCGGCACTCCCTGGCGTAGAGCGCCCACCTTCTCGGCGACCCGATTGACGAATTCGTCGTAGACGGGCTCCTCGACGTAGACGCGCTCGATCGAGATGCAGGTCTGGCCCGAGTTCTGCATCGAGTAGTACGCGGCGAGGTTGGCCGCACGCTCGACGTCCGCGTCGGAGAGGACGATCATGGGATCCTTGCCTCCGAGCTCGAGCGACACCGGGATCAGCCGCTGGGCGGCGCGCTCCATGACCTTCTTGCCCGTGCGAGTGGACCCCGTGAACATGATCATGTCGACCTCGTCGATCAGGGCCTGACCCGTCTCGCCCCGTCCGGTGGCGACCTGGTAGACGTTCTCTGGCAGCCCGCACTCGCGCAGGGCCTCGGCCATCAGCAGCGACGTCAGCGGGGTGATCTCCGACGGCTTGAGGATCACGGCGTTGCCCGCGGCCAGAGCGGGAATGCAGTCGCCGAAGGAGTTGGTCAGCGGGTAGTTCCAGGGGCCGATAACGCCAATGAGGCCCAGCGGGCGGTAGCGCGTGATCAGCTTCTTGCCCTTGACGAACAGGTTGCTCGAGTGCACGCGCTCGTCGGCCAGATATTCGGGTGCGTGCTTGGCCCAGAAGCCGAACGCGTTGCCGGCGTAGGAGATCTCCGCCAGTTGCGCGTCCTCGTAGGTCTTGCCCGTCTCCGAGACGATCGTCTCGATGATCCGGTCCGCATTGTCAAGAGTCCACTTCTGAGCGCGGCGCAGGACCCGACCGCGGCCCTCGAAGCCGAGCGCCTCCCAGCCGGGCTGGGCGGAGCGACCGCGGCGGGCGAGCTCAGCCACCTCCTGGGCGGACAGCTCGGGGACGGTCGCGATGACCTCCCCAGTGGCCGGATTCTCGACCGGTACGCCGGCTCCGCCATGTACCTCTCCGTTGCCCGTTTTCTGCTCCGCCTGCTGGACGCTTGCCATTGCTCTCTCCTGGCCGGTTGTAACGCTCGCTACACAGCGCAGGCTACTTGACGGCGGCCGAACCGCGAAACCCGGGCAGGTTCCTGCCCGGGCGCCCCCGGGCAGAGCGCCGACGCCCGGGACCGCCCTACTCGAGCACGATCGAATCGATGGTGATCGCCTCGGCGGGACGGTCGTCGCGGTTGGTAGGCGTGGCTTCGATGCGCTCGATCACGTCCATCCCCGAGCGGACCTCGCCGAACACGGTGTGCTTGCCGTCCAGCCAGGGACAGGCGTCGGCCGTGACGATGAAGAACTGGGAGCCGTTGGTGTCCGGGCCGGAGTTGGCCATGGCCAGCGCCCCGCGGACGACCTTGTGCTCGTTGATCTCGTCCTCGAAGGTGTAGCCGGGACCGCCGGTACCCGTCCCCTGTGGGCAGCCGCCCTGAATCATGAAGTCGGGGATGACGCGGTGGAAGCTCAGGCCGTCGTAGAAGCCCTGGCCGGCCAGGGTGCGGAAGTTCTCCACCGTCTTGGGAGCAGCGTCGTCGAACAGCTCGAGGCCGACGGCCCCCTGGCTGGTGTTCATCGTCGCCTGCGACATGCGACTCCTCTCATGGTCGGCGTGACACTAAGCTCCCGCGCGCTCGGCCCGCAGCGGCGTCCCCGCAGCCCCGGCCCCGTCGAGCGCCTCGATCACCCGGTCGGCCTCCGCCTCGGGCACCGAGAGCAGCGAGAAGCGCTCGAGCACGCGGACGTCGCGCACCGCCTCCCCATCCAGCCCCGTGGCGTGGGTGATGGCGCTCACCAGATCGGCCACCTCGAGCCCCGAGTCGCGGCCGCCGCGAACCACGAGGCGTGCGGACGGCTCGTCGCCATCGCGGCGGACGTGGGGCTTGGAATGCCGGCGCGGGGGCGCCTCGACCCGCTTGGGCGCCACGTGGGCGCCCGGCGACCAGGGCGCGATGCCGGTCCGGATGTGGCGCTCGATCGCCTCGAGCTCGTGGCGCTGGCGCGGCTCGACGAACGTGATCGCCCGGCCGGAGCGGCCCACGCGGCCGGTGCGCCCGATGCGGTGCACGTAGACGTCCGGCGAGGTGGGGACGTCGTAATTGATCACGTGGGTGACCCCCGAGATGTCGAGGCCCCGAGCGGCCACGTCGGTGGCCACCAGCACCGGCAGCCTGCCCGCCTTGAAGGCGAGCATCACCCCATCGCGCGCGCCCTGGGTCATGTCGCCGTGCAGCGCGCGCACGTTCATGCCGCGGTCGCGCAGCGTTCGAAACAGCTGCTCGCATCGGACCTTCGTGCGCACGAACACGATCGCCTGGGCGGGCCGTTCGGCGTCGAGCACCTCGACCAGGCGGGACGCCTTGTCGCGGGAGGCCACTTCGACCGCGAACTGCTCCACCGTGTCGATGGTCAAAGTCGCCGCCTGCACCCTCACCGTCACCGGGTCGTAGAGGTAACGGTCGGCCAACCGCTGGATGGGCGGCGGGATGGTGGCCGAGAACAGCGCCGTCTGCCGTCCGCTCGGCGTGTTGGAAAGGATCCGCTCGACGTCCTCGAGGAAGCCGAGGTCGAGCATCTCGTCGGCCTCGTCGAGCACCACGAAGCGGCAGTCGTGCAGAAGCAGCGACCCCCGCCCAAGCATGTCGAGCACCCGTCCGACGGTGCCCACGACGATGTGGCCGCCCGCGTGGAGCTGGGCCTGCTGGGTGCGGATGGGAGCACCGCCGAACACGGCGACCACATCGATCCCGCGGTGCGCCGAGTACGCGCGCAACGCCTGCGTGACCTGGATGCACAGCTCCCGGGTCGGCGTGAGCACGAGGCCCTGCACCGCCCCGGTCTCGGGGTCGATCTGCTCGATCATCGGCAGCCCGAAGGCGGCGGTCTTGCCCGTGCCGGTCTGCGCTTGGCCGATCACGTCGCGGCCTTCGAGCAGGAGCGGGATGGCCTGCTCCTGGATCGGGCTGGGCGCCTCGTAGCCGACGTCGCGCAGTGCGGCCAGGGTCCACTCCGACAGCCCGAGCTCGGCGAACGTGCTCACGACGAACTCGGGTCGAGCAGCAGCTTCCCCGTCGTCCGCCGCTCCTGGAGGTCGATCTGCGCCCGGGCCGCCTGGTCGAGGGGATAGGTGTTCCCGACCACTACCCGCAGCTCCCCCCGTACCGCACGCTCGAACAGGTCGGCGAGCGCCTCGTCCACCATCTCCGCCCGCCCCAGGCAGTGCATCAGCCAGAAGCCCACCACCGCGGTCGAGTGGCGCATGAGCGAGCCGGTCCGGACGACATTGGGCTCCTGCGAGGCGATCCCGTAGGTGACGACGCGGCCGAATGGAGCCAGGGCGCTGAGGGACTCCTCGAAGACCTGCCCCCCGGCCATGTCCAGCACGATGTCCACGCGACGCCCGTCGTTGGCCTCGATGAGGCGCTGCTTGAGCCCCTCGGCGGCTCCGTCCACGGCCACGTCGGCGCCGAGCTCGAGTGCCAGCGAGCGCTTCTCCTCACTCGAAGCGGTGGCGATCACCCGCCCCGCGCCCAGCGGATGTGCGAGTTGCACGGCGAGCGATCCCACGCCTCCCGCGGCCGAATGGACCACCACGCTCTCGCCCGGGCGGATGCGGGCCGAGGTGCGATACAGGTGCCACGCCGTGAGCCCCTGGAGCAACAGGGCGAGCGCGGTGCCGTCGTCCAGCCCGTCGGGAATCGGAAACGTCAACGACCG
>DASZHF010000211.1:0-5091 GCA_035938095.1 Solirubrobacteraceae bacterium | reverse complement strand
GGGCCGCCTTCCAGCGGCGTAACTTCGCCGTCGCCTGCGCCGCAGCCGAGGCGTACCTGCAAGCGGTCCGCGGGCCCGGCGCCGTCCTGGACGAGGAAGCGGTGCGCGCCGCCGCCGCGACGGCGACGAGCGTGCCCGGGCGCTTTCAGCTCGTGGACGAGCGACCACCGACGATCTTCGACGGCGCTCACAACCCGGACGGGATGCAGGTCTTGGTCGAGTCGCTCGGCGAGTACCTCGCCGGGGGCGAGCCGGGCGCGAGTCCGATCGTCGGCGTCGTCTCGATCCTGGACGACAAGGACGCCGCGGGCATGCTGGCCATCCTGCTGCCCCGGTGCGCCGAGGTCGTGTTCACCGCGTCGAGCAACCCCCGAGCCCTCCCGCCGGCCACGCTCGAGTCCCTGGCCCGGCAGCTGGGTGGGCCGCCCGCCCTGATCGAGCCCGATCCACCGCGCGCGCTGGCGGTCGCCCGCGAGCGCGCTGTGGCTCTGGCGCGCGAGCCCGCCCCCGGGCGCGAGCCCGCCCCGGACGCCCCGGAGTTGCGCGGCGGAGCCCGCGGGCGGGAGGGTGTAGTGGTGGCCACCGGCTCGATCTACCTGGTGGGCGACCTGCTGCGAGCCGTGGAGGAACCGGCCGGGGCCGGCGCCGGGGAGGAGCTGACGAATGGACGATGACGGACCCTCAGTGCTCTCGATGATCGCCTTGGTGGCGGTCAGCGTCGCGGTCGTGATCCTGGTGTTCTTCGGGATCGGCTATGCCTTCGGGCGCCTGTTCCTGTAGGGCCGGCGGCCCATAAGGGCCCCGGGGCGCCGGCCAAGGCGCCCTTTTTTCGACGTACTCGACGGTGGGTCAGGAGGGCCCGTTACACTCGCGCCCAACCATGGGGGTCTCGGCCTACTTCGGGATCAACAATGGCGGGGTCAATCTGACCATCAACCTGTTGATCCTCTTTGCGGTGGTCATTTGGTTGGCGCTCGTCTACTGGACCTACAACGACGCCCGGCGCCGGATCATGGACCCGATGCTGGTCGCGTGCGCGACGGCGGCGTCGCTGTTCCCGTTCGTGGGCACGATCGTCTACCTGATCGTGCGCCCCCCCGAGTACCTGGACGACGTCCGTGAGCGCGAGCTCGAGATGCAGGCGGCCGAGGCCCGCTTGCACTCGGTCACCTGGAGCCTGTGCCCCCACTGCGATTACGAGGTCGAGCGCGACTTCCTGATCTGCCCGAACTGCCTGCGCAAGCTCAAGGAACCCTGCGTGAACTGCGGCCGTCCGCTCGAGCAGGCATGGAGCGTCTGCCCGTATTGCGAAACCCAGGTTCCCGGAGCCGTGCCCCCGCGCCGCACCCGGCGCCGGCGCGAGCCCGAGCCGGCCAGCCGCCGGGAGACGGCGGAGCCCACCGCTCGCCGGGAGACCTCGGAGCCTCGCGCCCGGCGAGACGCGACTGAGTCGACCGCCTCCGAGCCTCGCGCCCGGCGAGAGGCGACGGAGTCGACCGCCATTCGCGAGTTCCCGCCCGGGACCTGATCGGGTCTCGGTTCCGAATGACCCGGACGCTCATTCTGGTCAAGCCGGACGCATTCGCTCGCGGCCTGACGGGCGAGATCATCGCTCGCTTCGAGCGCAAGGGCCTGGGCATCACCGCGATCCGGCACCTGACCATGACGGTGAAAGAGGCCGAGCGCCACTACGCCGAGCACGAGGGCAAGCCGTTCTTCGGCGAGCTCGTCGACTTCATCGTCTCGGGTCCGCTGGTGGCGATGGTCTTGGAGGGCGCCGAGGCGGTTCCAGCCGCGCGCCAGGTGATCGGCGCGACCAACCCGCTCGAGGCGGCGCCCGGGTCGATCCGCGGAGACCTGGCCATCGAGACCGGCCAGAATCTCGTCCACGGCTCGGACTCGGACGCCTCGGCGGAGCGGGAGATCGCGCTCTTCTTCCCCGACCTGTGACCGCTCCGCGGCCGCGGCTTCTTCTACGCCCCGACCGCTGACCGGAGCCGTCCTGACCTCCGAACGGTCTCGCGAGCCACCGGTCGCGCTGATCCTCGCGTCGCGCTCGCCCCAGCGCCGGGCGATCCTCGAGCAGCTTGGGATCCCGTTCTCCGTCGTTCCGACCGACGTCGAGGAGATCTCGACCGGGAAGCCGGAACGGGTCGCGGTCGAGAACGCGCGCCGCAAGGCGCTCGCCGGCGCGGCCACGGCCTCCGGACCCCCGGTGCTCGGCGTCGACACGGTGGTCGCTCTCAACGGCGAGATCCATGGCAAGCCCGCCGACCGTGCCGCCGCTCGGCGCGTGCTCGAGGTGCTGAGCGGGCAGCGCCACCTGGTGGTCAGCGGCCTGGCCGTCGCGCGGGAGGGCCGGGAGCCCCAGACGGCGGTCGAGATCACCGCAGTGGACTTTCGTCCCCTCGAGCCCGGCCTGCTGGACTGGTACTTGGCTAGCGGCGAGTGGCGCGAAAGGGCCGGTGGCTACGCGATCCAGGGCCGTGGAGCGGCGCTCGTGCGCCGGATCGAGGGCGACTATCTCAACGTCGTCGGGCTACCGGTGGTGGCTCTGCTGGAGCTCCTCCCCGGGCTGCTCAGGATGCGTTGAGCGGTTCCCTCTCCTGCCCGCTCGCGACCCGCGAGCGCCCCGTCGCCGGCCGCCGCCGCCCAAACGCGTCCGGCGTGCTCGATTTCCAGCCATTTTCGTCCCCCGGCCGCCGTCGGACCGGCCGGCCGGACGGCCATGGTCCGCTACACTCCCGCGCGGCGTAGCGGGCGGTTTCCCCCCGGGGCACCCGAGTTCTGGCCGCCGCGCCGCACCTCTCTGACCAGCACCGCCGCAGCTTCGCTGACCCAACCTCTCTGACGATGGGCTTCTTTACGTACCTGACGGGTTTCGGTGGCCGCGATATGGCCGTCGATCTCGGCACGGCCAACACGCTGGTCTACGTCCGCGGCCGCGGGATCGTGCTCTCGGAGCCCAGCGTGGTCGCTATCGACTCGCGCAGCGGAGAGGTGCACGCGGTGGGGATCGAGGCCAAGCGCATGCTCGGTCGCACGCCCGGCACGATCTCGGCCATCCGCCCCCTCAAGGATGGTGTGATCGCCGATTTCGACGTCACCGAGGAGATGCTCCGGCACTTTATTCAGAAGGTCCACCAGAACCGGTGGGCGCACCCCCGCGTCGTCGTCTGCGTCCCGTCCGGGGTGACCGGGGTGGAGAAGCGAGCGGTCGAGGAGGCGTGCCTGTCGGCGGGCGCGCGGACCGCCTACCTCATCGAGGAGCCCATGGCGGCGGCGATCGGAGCGGGGCTGCCGGTGGGCGAACCGACCGGATCGATGGTGGTGGACGTCGGCGGGGGCACGTCGGAGGTGGCTGTCATCTCGCTGGGAGGGATCGTGGTCTCCCAGTCGATCCGGATCGGCGGGGACGAGCTCGACGAGGCGATCATCAACTACGCCAAGCGCGAGTACAAGCTGCTGATCGGGCAGCAGACGGCCGAGGAGCTCAAGCTCGAGATCGGCTCGGCCTACCCCATGGCCGAGGAGGTCCAGGCCGAGATCCGGGGGCGGGACATGGTCTCGGGTCTGCCCAAGACCGTAGTCCTGACCAGCGAGGAGATCCGCAACGCTCTCGAGGAGCCGCTGGTGCAGATAATCGACGCGGTCAAGGAAACGCTCGATCGCACCCCGCCCGAGCTCGCCTCCGACATCATGGATCGAGGGATCATGCTCGCCGGAGGCGGATCGCTGTTACAGGGGCTCGACGAACGGCTGCGGGAGGAGACCCAGATGCCCGCCCACCTGGCCGAGTCCCCGTTGACCTGCGTGGCGGTGGGGTCCGGCCGCTCGCTCGAGGAGTTCGAGGTCATCCACCGGACCAACAAGAACTCCCGCAACCGGCGCCGACGCTACTAGGCTGACGCGCGCGCGTACTCTGCTGGGACAAAATGACTTCGGAAGGTCGTAGGACGTGTACGACAAGACAGTGCGAAGGCGACGCGCGGTCCTGGGACTGCTCGTCGCCCTCTCCCTGATCCTGCTCACTGCTTACTTCGGCGAAGCTGCCACCGGTGGGCTGCACGACGTTCAGCGGGGGTTCCTCGCGGTGGTGGCCCCGATCCAGGACGGCGCCAGCCGCGCGCTGAAGCCGGTCCGGGACCTCTTCGGCTGGTTCGGCGACACCCTCAACGCCAAGGGACAGCGCGACAGTCTCCGGCGCCAGCTCCAGCAGCTGCGCGACCAGCGCATCCAGAACGTCGACGCCGTGCGCCAGCTGGCCGAGCTCAAGAAGATCATGGGCCTCGACAACCAGCTCGGCCTGGCCGCCTACCGGCCGCTGACCGCCCGGGTCATCGGCGCTTCCCCGACCGTCTGGTACTCGACCGTCAACGTCGACCGGGGGAGCAACGACGGCGTGCGGGTGGACCAGCCGGTCATCGACGGCGACGGCCTGGTCGGCAAGGTCACCTTCGTGGCCTCCGACTCCTCGGTGGTCACCCTGATCACCGACCACACCAGCGGCGTGTCGGCCAAGGTCAACGAGAGCGGCGCCCTCGGCGTCGTTCAGCCCGCGGTCGGGAATCCCGACGACCTGCTGATGCAGTACCTCCAGCAGGGCGACAGCGTGCGGGTGGGCAACAACGTGGTCACCGCCGGCACGACGTCGAGCCGGCTGGACTCGGTGTTCCCGCCCGGAATTCCCATCGGCGTGGTGACCCGAGTAGACCAGCAGGACCTGTTCAAGGGAGTTCACATCCGGCCCTTCGCCACCCTGCGCCAGCTCGACTACGTCCAGATCCTGATCCGAAACGGAGCCGGTCACCCGTGACCGTCAGCTACCAGCTCGCACTGCGCATCGCGGCCCTCGCGGTGGTGGCCACGATCGTGGAGATCGCCGCCGTCTCCCAGGTCTCGGTCTTCGGCGTCAGCGCCGACCTGTCGCCGCTGGTCGTGATGTCGGTCGGATTGCTGACCGGATCGATGACCGGGGCGGTCGTCGGGTTCGGCGTCGGGTTGTTCCTGGACCTGGCCCTGGTGCAGACGCTCGGCGTTTCCTCGCTCATCTACCTGGGCGTCGGGTACTGGGCCGGTCGCATCCGCGAG
>DASZHF010000210.1:0-7746 GCA_035938095.1 Solirubrobacteraceae bacterium | reverse complement strand
CCTCCAGCGCGACCAGGACCTGCCAGGTGGGCAGGCCCGAGATCTCGGCGACGCCCGCGTAGGCGTAATAGATCGGGAACTTCGAGCGCCAGGTGAGGGGCACCCGGTTGACCGGCTCGTGCACGTCGAAGCTCGTCGGATACGCGTGCTGGAGCAACTGGGCCGCGCCGGTCGCCAGGTGGGCGTCGGAACCGGTCCCGGTGACTGTCACGTAGCCCACGGCGGCCATGGGCACGATGCAGATCGCGACGATGATCGCCGCTAGGTAGCCGGAGCCCAGGACCTCCAGGGAAGGGCGCCGGCCGAACCCGCGACGCCACAGGGCCAGCACGGTCACGGCCAGCCCCGCGGTGAGCACGAGCGCCAGGCTGACCTTGAACGGAACTCCCAGAAAGCCGAGCACGGTGAGGGCCAGACCGCTGGTGCACGCTCCCACCGGCAGCACCCACAGGAGCTCCCAGCGGCGCAAGGCGTCGGGGAGCAGCAGTCGCACCACGCCCAGCCCGCACACGCCGAAGAGCGCGATGCACCCCGCGGCGACTCGCAGGACGGGAGGCACGACGACGAGATGGTCCTTGCGCGGTATCGGAATCGCGTGCACCGCGATGTACAGAGCCACCGCCCCGGGGACGACGAGCACGGCCAGGATGGCGGCCAGCCGGCGCGCGTCGCCCAGCCCGGACCCCCACGCCGGGCCGCGCGGGCCGGTCGACCCAGAGGTCCCCCTCGGGCTGGCGGCGCCGGCCGGCGACGCGTCGCCGGCCGGCGACGCGTCCGCGGGCGCGGGCGGCGACGCACCCGGTGGCGCGCCGCTGGCAGGGGCGCTCGTACCGGCCGGCGCGGAGCTCGATGACCTCGCCGCGATGAGGCGCTCGAAGCGTTGGCTCACGGCAGCAGCCAGGCTAGCGGTGCCGTGTCGGCGGGGGCGCCTCTAGAACGCGCCGCGGCGACTGAGGACAGCGGGAATCGTCTTGACCAGGATGGTCAGGTCCAGGAACACCGACCAGCGTTCCAGGTAGAGGAAGTCGAGCCGCACGAGATCGTCGAAGTCGAGCTCCGAGCGCCCGGAGACCTGCCACAGACCGGTGATCCCCGGCAGCACCAGGTAGCGCTTGAGATGCCATGGCTCGAGGCGCTCGAAGTCCCGCTCGGGCAGCGGACGCGGCCCCACCAGCGACATCTCGCCGCGGAGCACGTTGATCAGCTGCGGGAGCTCGTCGAGCGAGAAGCGGCGCAGGAGGCGACCCACCGGTGTTGTGCGCGGGTCCTTGCGGATCTTGAACAGCGCGCCCGATGCCTCGTTGAGCGATTCGAGGTCGTCCTGACGCTGGTCGGCGTCGTGGTACATGGTGCGGAACTTGAAGCACGAGAACGGGGCCCCGCCGATTCCCGGGCGGATCGACCGATAGATGACCGGCCCCCGCGACGTGACGCGCACGGCGATGATCATCGCCAGCAGCAGCGGGCTGAGCAGGATCAGCAGCAGTACGGCAACGACCACGTCGAACGTACGCTTGACGGCATAGTCGATCCCCTCGAACACCGGCGGCTTGAGTTCGAACAGGGGCACCGACTGCCCTGGGACGAACTCCGCCCGGTGCATCAGGATCTCCATGGTCGAGGGGGCCACGCGGACGCTTACGCCTCGGGTGTGGCACTGGTCGACGAGCTCGATCATCCGGTCCTGGGGGAAGTCGGGATCGGCGATGATCACCTCGTCCACCCGCATGTCGGAGATCACCGGGGCGAGCTCGTCCATCGACCCCAGCGACTCGAGGCCGTTGTCGGGTCGCGGGGTGAGCGAGATGAACCCGATCACCTGGACCTCGGAGTGGGGCGCCCGCAGCGCGTGAGCCACCGCCTCGATGTGGTCGCCGGTGCCCACCAGCACCGCGCGGCGGTGATAGCCGGCGGCGCTGAGCAGAGCTCCGGTCACCCGCTCGTAGAGGAAGCGCAGCGAGGAGACGTAGGCGAGCGCGAAGAGCAGCGAGCCGTAGAAGACGTAGTAGCTGGAGAAGTGCTCGCCGTTGATCAGCGCGAACAGCAGGGCGACGAACGTGACCTGGAACAGCGACGCCACGATCCGGGTCAGGCCGGGGCGCTCCGCCCGCTCCGCGTACAGCCCGGACCGGGCGAACAGCAGGGCCGTGAGCAGGTACGCGAAGGGCACGATCGTCCGCGTGGTGTGCAGCGCGGGGCCGAGCGCGAATCGATCGTGGATCGCCGCCTTGAGCGTCACCGCCGTGAAGATGGCCGCGTAGACACCGGCGAAGTCCAGGGCCAGCAGAGAGACGACCCGCGCCAGGCGCCTGACGGTCTGCCAGCGCAGCAGGAAGGAGACCCCCGCCGCGCGGCGCCGGCGGACGTCCCGCTCGGCTCCATCCAGACCGATCGCGGTCCGGCCGTTCGCCGTCGCCGGGCCGCCCAGCGCAGCCCCGTCCGAGCGGCGCACGGTCGGGGCCCCAGGGGGGCCCCCAACCAATCCTTCCTGCCTCGACATGTCGGGGGTTCTAACGGGCATCGTCAATCGATGTAACGCGGATGTTCAACGGATGTTTCCGCGCCGGCCTGCGCGCGCTCTGACCGGGCCCACGCCCGCTCGCCGGACTCACCGGCCGCGCGGTGCGATCCGCAGGCGCTCTTGCAGCGTGGCGACACCGCTAGTTGAAGCTTCCCCGCTGGCGACACCGTTCCCGGCCTCCCTCTGCCTCTGCCTGCCGACACCCTTTATGCCCGGCTTGCCCGCTCCCCACACGGGCTTACGCTGGGCTTGTACTCATCGATACAAGCGGCGTATCGCTGACCCGATCAACTCGCTCCGACGAGCACGTCCACTCCGGCCTCGTCGATCGTTCGGCGCAGGCCTTCGCGCAGCTCGACCTCCGGTTCCCACCCCAGGATATCCCGCGCCAGGGTGATGTCCGGCTGGCGCACCTGAGGATCGTCCGTGGGCAGCGCCTCGAAGACGATCTCCGAGTCCGACCCGGTGACCTCGAGCACGACCTGGGCCAGCTCCAGCAACGTGTGCTCGACCGGGTTGCCCACGTTGACCGGCTGGTGATAGTCGGACTCGGCCAGGGCGATGATGCCGCGGGTCATGTCCGACGCGTAGCAGAAGGACCGGGTCTGAGAACCGTCCCCGAACACAGTGAGCGGGCGGTTGGCCAGCGCCTGGCGCAGGAAGGTCGGTATGGCGCGGCCGTCGTGGGGTCTCATCCTGTTGCCGTAGCTGTTAAAGATCCGCACGATCGCGGTGTCGACGCCCTGCTGGCGGTGGTAGGCCATGGTCAGGGCCTCCGCATAGCGCTTGGCCTCGTCGTAGACGCCGCGGGGACCGATCGGGTTCACGTGCCCCCAGTAGGTCTCCGGCTGGGGATGCACCTGCGGATCGCCGTACACCTCGCTCGTCGACGCCAGCAGGAAGCGCGCGCGGTGGAGCTTGGCCAGGCCCAGCGTGTGGTGGGTGCCGTAGGACCCCACCTTCAGCGTGTGCAGCGGCAGGCGCAGGTAGTCGATCGGCGACGCCGGTGACGCGAGGTGATAGACGAAGTCGATCGGCTCCTCGACGAAGTAGGACTCGGTGATGTCGACGTTCAGATGGACGAACTCGGGTACGCGAATGTGCTCGATGTTGTTCAGCGAGCCGGTCTCGAGGTTGTCCACGCAGATCACGCGGTGACCTCGACGCAGGAGCTCGTCGCACAGATGTGACCCGAGGAAGCCCGCGCCGCCGGTGACGAGGCAGCTGGCCATTGGGCCAGGATATATCGCACAGTGGCGGGTAACCCGCCGCGCGGCGGTTCAAGCGCGGCGTCGCAGGACGCGCTCGTCGCCCGGAAGGCGACGGGTCACGTGGGCAGCGTCGAGGTGCTCGAGCAGTGCCTGAGCGAACTTGCGCGAGGTCCCCAGCTCGTCCCGGAGTCCGGCCAGGGTGATCGAGCCCTGACGCTCGACAGCCTCCACGACCCGCCGCTGGACCTCGGCCAGGGCATCGGGGTGGTAGTGCATGCCGTGCCCCACGCGGACCGCCCGCCCGGCGCGCCTGAGCTCGGCCAGGACCGCGGCCTCCGCCTGCCCGAGCTCGGACTCGATCGGCGGCTCGAACCACGCCTCGCGCAGGCGGGCCTCCAGCGCACGAGCGGCCTCGGACAGGGGCGCCCTCGCCTCGGGCGCCGCGCGGTCCGCCGCCGACCTTGAGCCTGCCCCCTCGCGAGCCTCCACCTCTGGATCGGGCTCTCCCCGCCAGAGCCGGGTCAGCCGGGCCGTGAGCTCGCGACCGGGACCGTGCCGGGGCGGACGGGGATCGAGCACGACCCCGCCCCCGATCGTGTCCGGTGGAGCGATCTGGCGCACGACCACGCGGTCGCCGGCGGCCGGGACCAGCAACTGCTCCAACCGCAGCTGCCAGAACCGCCCTCCCAGGTGAGCGAGGCGGGCGGGAGCCTCGCGCGTACCGTGGTGAACCTGGACCCGTGTTCCGTGCCGCGGTCGCGGGACTCGTTCCGGCGCGAGGTCCGTCTGGATCTCCGTGAGCTCGAGCGCCGCGTCCACGCGCCAGCTCGCCTCCAGGCCGGCTTCGACCGCGGCGACGACGTCGCCGCGGGCCACGTCGACCCGGGCCACGCCGGCCAGGTTCAGCGCCACGCGCTGGCCGGCCGCGGCCTCGTCCACGGCCTCGTCGTGCACCTGTACGCCGCGCACCCGAGCGCGCAAGCGGCGCGGAAGCACCAGGAGGTGGTCTCCGCGTCTCACCCGCCCCGACCACAGGGTTCCGGTGACGACGGTGCCCGCCCCGCGTACGCTGAACGACCGGTCGACGTGGAGTCGGGCCGCGGCCGGAGCCCGCGCCCGGCTCGGCACCGAAGCGCCCAGTTCATCCAGGACGGTGCGCAGCCGGTCCAGACCTGCGCCGGTGGGGGCCGAGACGGCCACCGCCTCCACTCCCTCGAACAGCGCGCCGGCCTGCGCCAGCGCGGCCTCGGGTGGGGCCAGGTCCGCCTTGGTCACCGCCACCACGCCCCGGGTCACACCCAGCGCCCGCAGTACCGTGGCGTGCTCGCGGGTTTGGGGCATGACCCCGTCATCGGCGGCGACCACCATCAGGAAGACGTCGATCCCAGTCGCGCCAGCCACCATGGTGCGGACGAACCGCTCGTGCCCGGGCACGTCCACCACCGACAACCGGCGTCCGGAGGGCAACGTCAGCGGCGCGTAGCCCAGCTCGATCGAGATTCCCCGCGCCCGCTCCTCGGGCAGACGGTCGGTGTCGACGCCGGTCAGAGCGCGGATCAGCGCGGTCTTGCCGTGGTCGATGTGGCCGGCGGTCCCGAGGGTCAGCGGCGCCGACCTCACGCGGTCAGGGCGGCCACCGCGGCCTTCGCTGCCGCGTCGACCTCGGGATCGGTCATCGTCCGCGGATCGAGCAGCAGCCGGCCCCGGCTGATACGCCCGAGCACCACCGGGCTGGCCGCCCGCAGCCGCTCCGCCAGCTCATCCACACCCGCGACCGCGCCCCCCGCGACCGCTCCGACCGCGACCGCCGGGCCGTGCAGCTCGACCAGAGGCAGGGCTCCCCCGCCCACCCGGGCACTCGCCTCGACCAGCTCGGCCGGCACTCCGCCCGCCTGCAGGAGATCCCGCAGGCGCTCGGCTCGAGCCCGCAGCTCACGCGGATCCGCTTCCAGCATGGCGAGGACGGGAATCTCGCGCCGCGCCCGCGCCGGCTCTCGGTACAGCCGCAGCGTCGCCTCCAGCGCCGCCAGGCACAGCTTGTCGATCCTCAGCGCGCGAGCCAGCGGATGCTCCCGTAATCGCTTGACAGCTCCCGCACGCCCCACGATCACGCCCGCCTGGGGACCGCCCAGCAGCTTGTCCCCCGAGAAGCAGACGACGTCGGCGCCCGCCGCGACCGACCGCCGGACCGCGGGCTCGTCCGCCAGCACGGCAAGCTCATCGGCCAGCACCCCCGACCCGACGTCGTCGATCACGGCCACTCCGTGGGCGGCAGCCAGGCCGCACAGGTCCTCGATGCCCACCTCCTCCACGAAGCCCACGGTCCGGAAGTTCGAAGGGTGCACGCGCAGGATCGCCCCGACCGGGTGGTTCTCGCTCGCGCTCAGCGCGGCCTCGTAGTCGGCCAGTCGCGTGCGGTTGGTCGTGCCCACCTCCACCAGCCGCGCTCCGGAAACGGCGACGACCTCCGGGATGCGAAACGCGCCTCCGATCTCGACCAGCTGGCCCCGCGAGACGACGATCGAGCGTCCCGCGTTGCTCCCCGGACCGCCGAACGCGGCCGCGGCGAGCAGCACTGCGCCGGCGCAGTTGTTGACCGCCATGGCCGCCTGCGCTCCCGTGAGCTCGCACAGCAGGTCCTCGACGTGGTCGTGGCGCGACCCGCGCCGCCCACCGGTCAGGTCGAGCTCGAGGTTCGAGTACCCCCGCGCGAGCCGGCCGGCCGCCTCCGCCGCCGCTTCCGCCAGCGGGGCCCGTCCCAGGTTGGTGTGCACCACCACGCCGGTGGCGTTGATCACCCCTCGAAGCGCGGGCTCGAGCTTGGAGCGCAGCAGCGCCCGCGCTCGCTCGAGGAGATCAATGGGCTCGCGGGCGTCCCCTGGATCCCCGGCGCCGGCCAGCAGCTCCGCGCGCCGGCGCTCGATCGTCTCGCGCGCGGCGCTGACCGCCGGCGGCGCGAGCGCGTCTCCGGTGTCGCCCTGCAACGCGGCGGCAAGCTCGCCCACCGAAGGCAGCGAGCGCAGCTGCGCGTTGCGATCGCCGATGAGCTCAGGGGCATCCACCCTGCCCGAAGTATCCTTGGCTGGGCATGGCCATCACCGCACCACCCCCGGGGGGCGGCGCCGGCTCGTCCGGCGATCGCGGCGGCCGCGGCGGGAAGTCCGGGGAGCGCCTGACCGTCGCCCCGATCGTCGGCCCCGACGACCCCCGCCGCTTCACCGACTCGGGCATCGAGCTCGAGCTCGTGTACACGCAGGAAGACCTCCCCGCGGACCTCCAGCTGGGAGAGCCCGGGCGCTTCCCCTACACGCGCGGCATCCACCCCGAGATGTACCGCAAGCAGCTGTGGACGATGCGCCAGTACGCGGGCTACGCGTCGGCCAAGGAATCCAACGAGCGCTACCGCTACCTGCTCGAGCACGGCTCGACCGGGCTGTCGATGGCGTTCGACCTGCCCACGCAGCTGGGCCTGGACTCGGACAACCCGCGCTGCCGCGGCGAGGTGGGCCGGACCGGAGTCGCGATCGACACCATCGAGGACATGCGCACCGCCTTCGACGCGATCCCGCTCGACCAGGTGTCGACGTCGATGACGATCAACGCACCCGCGGCCGTCCTGCTGCTCCTCTACCAGCTGGTGGGCGAGGAGCAGGGAGTGGCGCCCGAGAAGCTCCGCGGGACCACTCAGAACGACATCCTCAAGGAGTACATAGCGCGCGGCAACTTCATCTACCCCCCGGCGGGGTCGATGCGCCTGACCACCGATCTGTTCGCCTACTGCCGCGAGAACATCCCCCGCTGGAACACGATCTCGATCTCCGGCTATCACTTTCGTGAGAAGGGCTGCTCGGCCGTGCAGGAGGTCGCGTTTACGCTGGCCAACGGGATCGCGTACGTGCAGGCAGCGCTGGATGCCGGCCTCCGCGTCGACGACTTCGCACCCCGGCTGGCGTTCTTCTTCAACGGCCACAACAACGTCTTCCAGGAGGTCGCGAAGTTCCGCGCCGCGCGGCG
>DASZHF010000209.1:0-2111 GCA_035938095.1 Solirubrobacteraceae bacterium | reverse complement strand
CTCATCCTCCTGCGCGTGGACTCGGGCGCCGAGCCCGCTCCCCGGCCCACCGCGGTGGAGGACCGCTGGATCCTCTCGCGATTGCAGCGGATCAAGATGGAGACCGCTGACCGCCTGGCTCGGTTCGACTTCTCGCACGCGGCCCTTGGGCTATACGACTTCGTATACGGCGAGCTGTGCGACTGGTACCTGGAGTGGGTCAAGCCAAGAATCGAGAGCGATGATCGTCAGAGCCTGTCGTCCAATCTGTTGTACGTGCTGCGCGAGACGGTCGCGGTCGCCCACCCGGTGATCCCCTTCGTCACCGAGGAGATCTGGTCCTACCTGCCCGCGGGCGCGGGTGATGGTGCGGCCGAGCGCCGCGGTGGGGGCGAGGGGTCTGCGCTGCTGGCGGGCTACCACATGCCGCCGGCCGACCCAGCGCTGATCGACCAGGAGGCCGAGGAGGCGATCGAGCGCGTCATCGCCGCCGTGCAAGCGCTGCGGGCGTGGCGCAACGAGGTGGGCGCCCCGACCCGCCAGTCCGTCCGAGCTCGCCTGGACGCCGAGGGCTACGAGTCCACGCGTGAGCTGATTGAGCGCATGGCCCGTTTCGAGTTCACCGTCGACGGGGCGGGCGGTCTGGTGGACGGGCAGGTGCCGGTGGGCGAGGGTACGGCCGGCGAGGGCGCGGCCGGCGAGGGCGCGGCCGGCGAGGGCCCCGCCGGGGGCGAGCCCCTGACCACGGTCGATATCCCCGGAGGGAGCGTCGCGGTCCTTGCCGTCGACGCCGACCTCGAGGCGGCGCGCAACCGCCGAGAGGCTCGCCGGCGGTCGCTGGAGAGCGACATCGAGCGCGCGGAGCGCAAGCTGGCCAACCGGGAGTTTGTCGAGAAGGCCCCGGCGGCGGTGGTGGAAGCCGAGCGCGCCAAGCTCGCCAGCCTGCGAGCCCAGCTGGAGGCGCTGTGAGCTCCGGGCGGAGTCCGGGCGGACGCGCGAGCTCGGCCGGACGCGACAGCTCGTCCCGAGGCCAGAGTCCGGGCGGACGCGCGAGCTCGGCCGGCGGCGGAGCCCCGTGGTCGATGGAGCGGGCCGAGGCCTATCTGCGATCGCTGGAGCTCTTCGGGATGCGCTTTGGCCTGGACCGCATGCGCCGGCTGACGACGGCTCTCGGCCGCCCCCAGGAATCCTTCGACTCGATCCACGTCGTCGGAAGCAACGGCAAGTCCTCGACCACGCGCATGATCGCCAGCCTGCTCGACCGCCACGGCCTGCGGACCGGAACGTACACCTCGCCCCACCTGGTCTCCTACCGCGAGCGGGTCCGCGTCGCCGACCATGAGGTGGACGAGGCCGCCTTCGCTGATGCGGTTGGTCGCGCGGCGCGGGCGGCCGAGCTCGTGGACCGCACGCTCGGTTCGGGTGACCACGTGACCCAGTTCGAGGTCCTGACGGCGGCGGCTTACTCCGAGCTTGCTCGGCGAGGGGTCGAGGTCGCAGTGGTGGAGGCCGGGCTCGGTGGGCGCTACGACGCCACCAACGTGATTCCGTCGGTGGTGCAGGTCCTGACCACGGTGAGTCTCGAGCACACCCGCTGGCTCGGGCCGACGCTCACGGACATCGCGCGCGAGAAGCTGGCCGTGGTCCAGGCCGGCGGGACTCTGGTGCTGGGTCCCGGGCTGCACGCCGACGCCGAGCGGGTGGCCGAGGAGGTCGCCGCCGCCCAGGGAGCCCGCATCGTGCGGGTACCGGAGGACGAGGCAGGGGCGCCTGCGGTGCCCGGGGCCGCCTTCCAGCGGCGCAACTTCGCCGTCGCCCGCGCCGCAGCCGAGGCGTATCTGCAAGCGGTCCGCGGGCCCGACGCCCTGCTGGACGAGGAAGCGGTGCGCGCCGCTGCCGCGACGGCGACGAGCGTGCCCGGGCGCTTTCAACTCGTGGACGGCCGGCCCCCGACGATCTTCGACGGCGCTCACAACCCGGACGGGATGCAGGTGCTGGTCGAGTCGCTCGCGGAGTACCTCGGGGAGGGCAACCCCAGCGACGCGGGCGAGGCGGGCGCGTCGGGCGAGGCGGGCGAGGCGGGCACCGGCCCGGTCGTCGCCGTCGTTTCGATCCTGGACGACAAGGACGCC
>DASZHF010000208.1:0-1796 GCA_035938095.1 Solirubrobacteraceae bacterium | reverse complement strand
CGGACCAGCGCGAGCCGGATCGCGGCGAGCTGGTTGCGCGGGGAGAGGATGCTGTCGCCGAGCGTGTGCTCGCGAACCTCGAGCGCACCCAGGCGGGTCGCCTGCGCGCTGACCACGGTGCGCAGGGCGCGGTCGTTCTCGATGATGTGCGCGTCCTGGTCGCGGATCCGCTTGAGGAAGTCGAGCTTCTCGAGCAGGTCCGCAAATCCCCTGGAGTTGAGGATCACCGTGACCGCGTCCGGCGAGTCTGACTCGTAGCGCGAGATCAGCAGCTGGGTCAAGGCCTGATCGGCGGCCGCGAGCTGTTGCTGGAGCGCCGCCAGGTGGGCGCGCGCCGCGCCCAGCTGCGTCTGGGTGACGCGCAGCTGGGCCTGCTTGGCGTCGAGCTGGGCCTGGATCGGGGCCAGCCGCCGCTCCAGCGAGCCGATGCTGCCCGACAGGCTGGCGATGCGTTGGTTCTCAGACCGTACGGCCCGGCTGAGCGCCCGCTCGGCCGCGCGCTTTCCCGCCAGCCGCCGTTGCAGGCTGCCCGCATCCGACCGGGCGGAGGAGGGGAGCAGTGCGAATGCTGCGGGAGAGACGACCAGGGCGCCGACCGCCAGGGCCAGCGGCCACCGTCTCAGGACTCTCATGAAGGCCGGCGACTCTAGGCGGGGGCCCGGCCCGGTGGCAAATGCTGGGCGCGAGCTTGCAAAACTGCCAGTATGCAGGGAGATTGCAGGAGCCGGTGCCGATCAGCCGAAGAAGTCTGGTTTTCATGCGCCCCGCGGCGGTGGTGGGCGCCGCGGACCCGATCGTCGACGCCGCCCCCGCCGCCGCCCGCCTGAGGCTCCCATGGCCGCCCCGCCCCGCCCGCCTCAACCCCACGCGGCCGCCCCGCCCAGCCCACCTCCACCTCATGCGGCCGCCCGGGGACACATCTCGCCCGAGGGCCCTGGGAGGAACGCGGCGGGCGGGCGTCGAAACAGGGCCACGCCGATGAAGCGCGCCGCCACACCCCCGCGACCGGGCGGTCGCCCGCCCGGTCAGCGCACTCGCGCCGGCCGCAGCCCGGCCGTCACACCGCGCGCGAGCGCCACGACCGCGACCCGGGCCCCGTCGCGTTCGGTCCCGGCGGAGCCCGCCCCGCCCCCCGAATCACCGCCCCGCTCGCGCGCCAACTCCGTGCCCGTCAGCGATCCCACGCGCCCCGAGCACCACCAGTCGCTGTCCAAGTACATCCAGTCGCGCTTCGACGAGTGCTCGCGGTCGCAGAAGGACGTGGCGCAGTACATCGTCGACCACCTCGACGAGGCCGCCTTCCAGACCGCCGAGGAGCTTGCCCGTCGCGCCAACACCTCGAGCTCGACCGTGGTTCGCTTCTCCCAGGCGCTCGGGTTCGAGGGCTTCCCGGAGCTCCAGGCCGCCGCCCGCGAGGAGTATCGCCGCGCGCACGCCAGCCCCGTCCAGGGCGCGATCTCGCCCGGGACGACGCCGCTGTTCGCGATCGATCAGAACGAGTTCGAGGACGCGCTCGCGGCCGACCACGTCAACGTCGAAGACACGGCGCGCAAGCTCTCGCGCAGCGCGGTCGAGGAGGCCATCGACGCGATCTCCGAGGCGGAGAAGGTGCTGATCGCCGGCACGGACCAGATGGCGTTCTTTGCCAGCTACCTGCGCCACCTGCTGATGCTGCTCGACCTGCGGGCCGACATCGTGGCCAGCCCCTCGCAGGAGGCGCTGAGCCGGCTCGGGCGCATCGACGAGGCGACGCTGCTGATCGGCCTGTCCGCCGGGCGTCCCCACCCGCTCGTGGT
>DASZHF010000207.1:0-4595 GCA_035938095.1 Solirubrobacteraceae bacterium | reverse complement strand
AAGTCGGACCTGCCCGCCATGGAGGGCGCCGCGGCCGAGCTCCGCGAGCGCGGCATCATGCACGAGGTGCGGGTCATGTCCGCCCACCGCGATCCCGACACGGTCAGGGAGTACGCGCGCAACGCGCGCATGCGTGGCCTCCGTGTGATCATCGCCGGGGCCGGCCTGTCGGCGGCGCTGCCTGGCGTCGTGGCTGCCCATACCGACCTGCCTGTGATCGGAGTTCCCCTGCGCGGGTCGATGAGCATCGCGGGCGGGCTCGACGCCCTGCTGGCGATCGCGCAGATGCCCCCGGGGGTGCCGGTGGCGTGCGTGGGCGTGGACAACGCGCGCAACGCGGCGCTGCTGGCGGCGCGGATCCTGGGCGCCTGAGCTCCGGCGCGCGTGCGCTCCGCAGCGCGTGGGCTGCGGGGTGCGTGCGCTGCGGGGTGCGTGCGCTGCGGGGCGCGTGCGCTGCGGCGCGTGCCCTCCCCGGTGCGTGTCCTATCAGCCGGGCGGGCGCTGCATGAACCAGGCCCGCGCTCCCCGCGGCATCGCGGCCTGGCCCCGCACTTGGAATCCGCGCCCGCAGTAGAACGGGACGTTTCGCGGGTTCATGGTCTCGAGATAGGTGGGCAGTTGCTGGGCGTCGGCGTGGGCCGCCACCTCGGCGAGCAACGCGCTGGCCGCGCCGGTTCGCTGCGCGTCGGGCGCCGTCCCGAGCAGCCACAGATACACGTGAGGCCCGGGGGGTCGGTGCTCGTCCATGACCTGCTGAAGGCGCAGTCCCCGGGAGTAGGGCCCCGGTCCGGCGAGCCAGAAGGACGCTTCGTACAGCTGCCGGCGTCCCTGAGGGGCCACCCGTCCCGGGTCGAAGCACACGGCCACCGCGATCAAGCGCTCGTTCCGCCACGCCGCCCACGCCGGGCCGCCCCAGCGCCGGGCGACGGCAAGGGCGCCGGGGAACCACATGCGCATGACCAGCCTCCGGTATCGGCGGCTACGGGGTCCGATGCACACCCAGGCCGGATCCTCGAGGAAGGCGGCGGTCAGCAGCCGGGCTGCGGGACGCTCGTCCTTACGGGTCAGAGCAGCGATCTCGGTGCCGGTCTGCGTGGCGATGCGGGAAGCGTATTTAGGGCCACCGCGGATCCGCGCCTGGGTAGGGTTGGCCCGATCGAGTCCTGGGGGAATCTGCTGGCCGCTCTGCCCGATGACGACCGCCCGCCCGAGCGCCGGTGATCGTCGATCAACTTGCTCTCACGGATACGCCCGCCGGGCGCGAGCGCTCGGCCCGGGTCCGCTGGGCGGGCGGAGAGCTCCGGGTCAGTATCCGGGCCCCGGCCGGCCTCGTCGCCGACGTGTCGGACGCTTCGCCCTTCGTGGCCGCATGCCTCCTGCCCGCCATGCGCTGCGGCGAGGAGCTGGAGGTTGATGGCCCCGTCTCGCCGCTTCTGCTCGGTCGCTGGCGCCAGGCGCGCGATCTGTACCGGGCCTGGGATGCCGGGCTTCACGGCACCGAGGTTCGGGCGGCCGAGAGATTGCTGCCGCCACCGCGCGCGCCGGGCATCGGCTGCTTCTTCTCCCGCGGAGTCGACTCGACCTACAGCGCCGCGGTTCCCCGGGGACATCCGGGCCCGCTCACCCAGCTCGTGTTCGTGGACGAGCTCGAGCCGCGCCACGATGACTCGGTGCGGGGCGAGGAGGTACGTCGCGCCCAAGACGTGGCGGCACGACTCGAGCTTCCCCTGGCGGTGGCAAGCACGAACCTGCGTGAGCTGACCGACCCCTTCATCGGAGACTGGGAGGACATGGCCGGCGCCGGCCTGGCGGCTCTGGCGGCCGGTCTGGCGGGTGGGCTCGGGCACGTCTTCATCCCCTCGACCGACGGACCGATGACGGTGGGGCCATGCGGAGTGAGTCCGCTCATCGACCCGCAGTTCTCGACCGAGTCGGTTGCAGTGCACCACGACAGCAACGCGCGCAGCCGGCTCGGAAAGGTCGCCTGGCTGGCGGCGCACCGGCCCGACCTGATCCCCGGGCTGAAGGTCTGCTTCATGGAGAACCGGCCCGACAACTGCGGGCGGTGCGGGAAGTGCCTGCTGACGATGGCCGCGCTCGAGGCCGTCGGGCAGCTGCGAAACGCCGAACACTTTCCCGATGAGATCTCGCGATCTGCGATCGCCGAGCTGCAACTGGGCGCGCTGAACGAACGCAGTGATTGGGCGGACGTGCTCGAGGCCCTGGACCCCGGGCGTCACGCCGAGCTGCGCGAGACGATCAGCGCCATCCTCTACCGCCCTGCCCCGTCCGATCCCGGCGAGCTCGTCGGGCACATCAGTCCCGCGTTTCGCTACCGCCACAGCGCCCGGGCCCTCGCACTGCTTCGCGACGGGCGCCCCTGGCCCTCGTCCGGCGACGATCGGTCCCCGGAGGTGGCGGGGAGCGACGACGATCGGTCCCCCGGCGAGGCCGCCAGCGACGACGACCGGTCCCCCGGCGAGGCCTCGAGCGACAACGACCGATCCAGCGACTTAGTCGGGTTGGTCCGAGCAGTGGACAGGCGAGCCCGCCGGCATCTCTACGGCGCGGGCTCGGCCCCGGGCGGCGAGCTCGTGGGCGAGCTGGGATCCCTGGTCCCGGCCGACCGCCTGAACCCTCCGGACGGCTCGGACGCGATCCCGCTCTGGCTCACCCCCGAGGGATATCTCGTGACGGATGGCCGGCGGGCCGCCCGGCCGCGCCCGGCGGCGGCGATTGCGGTGCGGTGGGTGCTGGCGCCCCTGACCTGGGCGGGCGGCCCGGGAGCCGTCGGCCAGCGCGTTCGCGCGAGCTTCGCGCGCGTGGCGGACCTGCTGGGCGGATCCCGCAGTGGACTGTCTCCGCCCGCCGGAGGGCCCCTGGGTTACCTGCACCGGGAGGCTGCTCCCGATCGACTACCGCTATTCGACGCGATCCATCCGGTCACCGGCGACCAGCTCCTGAGCACCTACCTGTGGGACGCCGTAGATCTCGGCTACGGCGAGCCGACGCTGCTCGGCTACCTACAGGCGGAGGCCCCGGTCACGAGCCGGTTGGGGGCCTCGCGCCCGTGGCTGCCGTGGGCGTCGCGATTCGGCCAGCGCGTTCGCTAGCGACGATAATCAGTCGGTGATCGACCGTTACACGCGTCCCGAGCTCGGTGCCCTGTGGACCGATGAGTCGCGCATGGAAGCCTGGCGCCGCGTCGAGGTGGCCGCTTGTGAGGAGATGGAAGGACCCACTCCCGAGGACCTCGAGGCAATCCGCGCGGCGACCTTCACCGTGGCACAGGTCCAGGACCGCGAGCGCGTCACCGATCACGACGTCGCCGCGTTTGTGGACGTGCTCGCCGCCTCGGCCGGACCAGCGGGGCGGTGGATCCACTTCGGATTGACCTCGAGCGACGTGCTCGACACGGCGCTGGCGCTCCAGATCCAATCCGCCGGCGCCGAGGTCCTCGCCGGGGCCCACCGGCTGGTGAGCGCGTTGATCGTCCGCGCCCGCGAGCACTCCGAGACCCTGACCGTGGGGCGCACCCACGGAGTGCACGCCGAGCCCACCACCTTCGGCTTGAAGCTGGCCGGCTTTGCCTTCGAGGCGCATCGCAACGCCGACCGGTTGCGGCGAGCCTTTGCCCAAGCATCGGTGGCCGCGATCTCCGGCGCCGTCGGAACCTACGCGGAGCATGGTCCCGACTTCGAGCGCCGCGTCCTCGTTCGCCTGGGCCTGGAGGGTGAGCCGGTCTCCACTCAGGTGGTCGCGCGCGATCGCCACGCGGAGCTCCTGGAGGCGATCGCGCTGGCCGGGGCGGGTATGGAGCGCCTGGGCACCGAGATCCGGCATCTCCAGCGCACCGAGGTGCGCGAGGTGGAGGAGCCATTCCGCAGCGCCGCACAGAAGGGCTCGTCGGCTATGCCCCACAAGCGCAATCCCATCGGCGCCGAGCGACTCTCTGGACTGGCGCGAGTCCTGCGCGGCTACGCGGTCACCGGGCTCGAGAACGTCGCCTTGTGGCACGAGCGCGACATCTCCCACTCGGGCGCAGAGCGCATCGTCCTGCCCGACAGCACGATCCTCGTCGACTACATGCACCACCTCGCCATCCGCCTGGTGGAGGGCATGGTCGTCTACCCGGAGCGCATGCGCGAGAACCTGGAGCTCACCTACGGGGCTATCTTCTCGCAGCGTCTACTGCTGGCGCTCATCGAGCGAGGACTGAGTCGCGACGTGGCCTACCGGCTCGTGCAGGCGGCCAGCCAGCGGGCGTGGGACGAGCGCCGTCCCCTGCGCGACCTGCTGTCCGCCGATCCCGCTCTGCTCGGAGGTCAGCAGCTGGACCTCGACGCGGTGTTCGACTACGGGCACTACACCCGCCACGTCCCGGCGATCATGGCTCGCCTGGAGGACATCAGCTGAAGCGGGTGGCCACTCGCCGCGTCACCGATGACGCCCCATCACTGATAGCGCTTGCGCCGGAAGACGTCGGTCGCCAGCGAGTCCACGCGGTCCAGGAACAGGATTCCGTCCAGGTGGTCTATCTCGTGTACGAGGCAGCGCGCCTCGAACCCAGATGAACGGATGGTCTGCGCCTGGCC
>DASZHF010000206.1:0-6873 GCA_035938095.1 Solirubrobacteraceae bacterium | reverse complement strand
ATCGCCCGCGAGCAGCACATCCAGCTTGACCAGGTCCGATGGGCGCAGGCCGATGAGCTCGTAGTCCAGTGAGGCGTAGCCGCGTGTGCGCGACTTCAGCTGATCGAAGAAGTCGAGCACGATCTCCGCCAGCGGCAGGTCGTAGCTGATCTGCACTCGCTCCGGGGACAGGTAGTGCATCCCGGCGTGCTCGCCGCGGCGCTCCTGGCAGAGCTCCATGACCGCGCCGATGAACTCCTTGGGAGTGACGATCGAGGCGCGAATGTAGGGCTCGCGGATCTCCTCGATCCGAGCCGGGTCGGGCATGTCGGAGGGGTTGTGGACCTCGAGGTCCTCGCCGCTGGTCAGCGTGACCTCGAAGCCCACCGACGGCATCGTCGCCAGCAGCTGAAGGTCGTACTCGCGCTCCAGGCGCTCGCGCACGATGTCCATGTGGAGCAGGCCCAGGAACCCGCACCGGAACCCGAACCCCAGCGCGTCGGAGGTCTCGGGCTCCCACGACAGCGCGGCGTCGTTGAGCGTCAGCTTCTCGAGCGCGTCGCGCAGCTCGGGATACTGCTCGGAGTCGATCGGGAACAACCCGCAGAAGACCATCGGCTTGACCTCGCGGTAGCCGGGCAGCGGTTCGGTGGCCGGCCGCGATCGGGTCGTCAGCGTGTCGCCCACCCGCAGGCGGGTGACGTCCTTGATCCCGGTGATCAGGTAGCCGACCTCGCCCGCCGAGAGGCTGCTGGCGGGCGACATCGTCGGCGTGAAGAACCCGATGTCGTCGATGTCGGCCTGGGTGCCCGCGGCCATCGCCCTGATCGCCTCGCCCTTGCGGAACGTCCCGTCGACGACGCGGATGTAGGCGATCACACCCCGGTACTGATCGAACTCTGAATCGAAGATCAGCGCGCGCGGCGGCGCGTCGGGGTCCCCGGCCGGCGCCGGAACCCGGGCGACAATCTGCTCGAGCACGTCGACGACGCCCTCACCCGTCTTGCCGCTGATGCGCAGGATGTCCTCGCCGGGCTCGCCCAGCAGCTCCGCGACTTCCCCGGCCACCCGTT
Organism: Solirubrobacteraceae bacterium; assembly: GCA_035938095.1. Taxonomy (GTDB): domain Bacteria; phylum Actinomycetota; class Thermoleophilia; order Solirubrobacterales; family Solirubrobacteraceae; genus AC-64. The sequence goes on along the minus strand of DASZHF010000206.1, from coordinate 5,821 downwards.
CGGGTTCGGCCCCGGGGAGATCAATTTTATTAAGACAGGGAATCAGCTCGAGTCCGGACTCCACCGCGAGGTAGGTATTGGCAACGGTCTGAGCTTCGACGCCCTGCGAGGCGTCGACCACGAGCAGGGCTCCCTCGCAGGCCGCGAGCGAGCGCGACACCTCGTAGGTGAAGTCGACGTGCCCGGGTGTGTCGATCAGGTGGAGCTGGTAGGTCTCGCCGTCCCGGGCCGTGTAGAAGACGCGCACGGCCTGGGCCTTGATCGTGATGCCGCGCTCGCGTTCGAGATCCATCGAGTCGAGCACCTGGGCCCGCATCGCCCGCGGGTCGACCGTGTGGGTGAGCTCGAGGATGCGATCTGCCAGCGTCGACTTGCCGTGGTCTATGTGGGCGATGATCGAGAAGTTGCGGATGTGGGACTTGTCCATGGCGAGACATACAGCCTAGGGCGAGCCGACCGACGTTCCTTCGCGCATGCCGGTCCCCGTCGCCGGCGGGCGGTTCCCCGGTCGCTGCGCGGGCCGTCCCCACCTTCGCGCGGCGTCGGATACACGAACGATGACTCGGCTCACTCGGCGGCGTGCCGGCTCGTCCGCTCTGCGTATCGGGGTTCGCGAGCTGGTCCGGGCCTGCGGGCTGGTGCTCACCGGGACGGGCGCCGGCTGGTTGACGCTGAGCTTCCTGACCGGGCCGACCGCCTGGGTGGGAGCCGGCGCGACGTTGGCCCTCCTGGCCGCGGCCTGGTCGCGGCTCGACCGAGCCCGCGACTTTCGCCGCGGCGGCGACGGTGAGCGGCGGGTGGGCCGGCGCTTGGCCGCACTCGAGCGCCGGGGCTGGATCGTGGCCCACGACGTGCGCAAGCCCACGGGCGGGAACGTCGACCACCTCGTGGCCTCGCCGGGCGGGCGCGTCTACACGATCGAGACCAAGCTCAACCGCTTCGGGCGCCCGGAGCTGGCGCAGGCGCGCCGCCACGCCCAGTGGGCGGCCCGCCGCCTGCGCGTCCCCGCCACACCGATCCTGTGCGTCGCGAACGGGCGCGCACGCCCCCGGATGTACGCGGGAGTCTGGTGCGTCGGCGCGGCTCGGGTGGTTGGGTTCCTGACCGGCCTCGATCGATCGCTGGAGGGAGGATCGGGCTCCGGGCCGCGCGGCTGGAGACGGCGGCGGCGCATCCGGCGACGGCTCGGATGATCTGGCCGCCGCGCGTCGAACGGCTGGGCTTTGGCGCGACGCCAGCCTGCGCTCAGGCGGTCCGCCCAATCAGGCTGCGCCAGCGCGCCGCCACCAGCCGTTGGATCTGAAACGCCTCAGGCACTCGAAGCGCGAGGACGACCGCCGTGTAGACGACCAACGCGACCACGGCAGCCAGTCCCACCGACGCCAGCTGGCCGGGCACCGACCGGCCGGCGAGCGCGTCGATCCCGCGCCACACGCCCCATGCGACTCCGCCCAGCAGGGCCGAGGCGGCCACGATCTGTGCGCCGATGCGCAGTGTTTGGCGCCCGTCGATCGTGCCGCCCAGCTCCCGGCGGAGGTACACGGCCTGGGCGGCGGTCATACCGGCGTTGCCCACGGCGGTGCCGATCACCAGCCCGGCGATGCCGTACGGCTTGTACAGGGCGACGCTGATCCCGGCGTCGACGACCATGTTCGCGCAGGCCAGCGCGGTTGGCACCCACGGGCGCTGGAGCGAGAAGAAGGTCCTCGTCATCAGCAGGTTGACACCCGAGAAGGGCAGGCTGAAAGAGAACCAGAACAGCGCCAAAGCGACACGATCGGTGGAGTGGATGTCGAACGACCCGTGCTGGTAGATCAGCCGTGTGATCGGCGTGGCCAGCGCCAGGGTGAACGCGGCGGCTGGCACGAGCAGCAGCAGGATCTGACGCGTACCCGTGGCCGCCGTCGTCCGCAGCGAGTCGTAGTCCCGCCGCGCGGCAAATCGGCTGAGGGTCGGGAACAGCACCGTCGCCACCGCGACGCTGAACATTCCCTGGGGGAGCATGTAGATCCGGAACGCCGCATCGATCGCTCTCGGCGCGTGCTCGGAGACGAGGGTTCCGAGCGACGAGTTGATGAGCAGGTCGAAGTTGATCACGCCTAGCCCGATCGTCACTGGCAGCATCAGCGTCAGCACCTGACGCACGCGCGGATCCCGCCAGTCGAACGCCACCCGCAGGCGAAAGTCGATTCTGCCGAGCACCGGAAGCACCATCGCGAACTGGACGACCGTCGCCACCAGTACGCCGATCGCGTACGCGTAGAGCTGATCGGGCCCCGAGAACAGCGGACGTAGGGCGATCAGTAGCCCGATGATCACGACGTTCCACACCAGCGCCGAGATCGCCGGGATCGAGAAGTGATCGTAGGCGTTGAGAATTCCGACCACCAGGCCGTTCAGTCCGAGCAGCACTACGATCGGGAACAGGACGCGCGCGAGCCCGACGGTGAGGTGGTTCAGGGACGCGTTGAAGGTCGTTCCCGTGAACAGCGGCATGATCCAGCCCGCCGCGAGGATGAAGATCGCGGTGATCGCCCCCAGGGAGAGCAGGATCAGGAAGAACAGAGTCGACGCGAGGCGGAAGGCCTCGAGGCGCCGCTTGCGCTCCAGCAGCTCGGTGAACACCGGCACGAAGGCGGCCGACAGAGCGGTGTCGGCCACCAGGCTGCGCAGGAGGTTGGGCACCTGGAACGCGATCGTGAACGCGGAGAAGGCGCCGCTGGTCGCGAAGTAGCTCGACGCGACGATCTCGCGCACCAACCCGGCGATCCGCGACAGCCCGGTGGCGACCGAGAAGATCACCGTGTTGCGGGCGATGCGCCCGCGACGAGCTCGGGATGGGGCCGCCTCGGTTGGCGGCAGGCCGGCCGTCGGCTCGGGACCTACCGAGTCGGGGCCGACGCCGGGCGCCGAGCTGGGCACGGGCTCCTCGGCGCGGGTTTCGGAGGACACGGGATGGCTATAGTACGGCGCGCTCCGGGGGGCCCTGCGCGGCTCGCGGCCGCTGCCTCAAGGCGTGATCGCGGTCGTCCAGGCGCTCGGTCCCGGGCTCCTTGTCATGGCCAACATCGCCTCCCAGCAGAAGCGCATCGAGCGCGCGGCGCGTGAGCGCCTCGAGAACCGGCGCTACACGTCGTCGGTAAAGACGTACTTTCGGCGTCTGGGGGCGGCCGTCGCGGCCGGAGATCAGGCCGCCGCCGACGCCGAGCACCGGCGGCTGGTGAGCACGATCGACAAGGCGATCAAGCGCGGGGCCCTGCACCGGAACACCGGCGCCCGCAAGAAGTCCGCCGCGGCGCGGCTGCGCGCGGGCTCAGGCTCCTAGGACCGACCCTAAGGTTCTTAGGACCCGACCCTAAGGCTCTAGGACCGACCCTCAGGTTCCTAGGACCGACCCTAAGGTTCTTGGGACCGACCGAGAGGGCCGACTCATGCTCTGCGGGCTGACCCCGGTCGCCCGGGGCCAGCCCTCTGCAGCAGCGCGACCGCGGCTTCTCAGACCTCCGCGGGCGTCGGGATGTCCATGCCGTATCGCGCGGCGATCTCGCTCAGGCGCGCGATGTCGGGCGGCGACTCGGGCGGGGGTGGGAGCTCCCGGGACTGGGCCGGCTCGCCCGCCTCGGCGAAGAACTTGTCGATCCCCCCGGGCGTGTAGGAGACGAGCACGCGGAGCGGCTTGTCGCCCGTCGGCTCGAAGTTCTCCATCGTTCCCTCCGGGATGTGGAACATCGTGCCGGCGCTGCCCTCGAACGTCTCCCCGTCGATGTGGTAGCGCAGGGTTCCGTCCATGACGTAGACCGATTCCCCTCCCGGGTGGGTGTGGGGCGGTGGCCCCATACCGGGCGGCATGGTCATCTGCATGATGGTGAGCGCGCCGCCCGCCTCATCGGAGCTGACCATCACCTCGTATAACCCACCCAGCATCCAATACGCCTGCCCGTCGCCCTCGTTGCGCACTACGGTTTTACCTGCCACCTGAACGCTCCTTCCGTCGCGGGCTGTCAGCTGCACCGACCCTATCCCCGCCCCGAAACGCCGTCAAGGAGAGCTCCAACGGTCGGCCCGACGGGGGCGCGGGGAAAGGCGCTAGCATCGGCCCCGACGGGGGCGGCCCCGAAGTTAGAGGGCGAGGGAGAGCCGGGTGGAGCCGACGTTGCAGCCTTTATCGCGCCGCGCGTTCCTGCAGCGGGCGAGCCTGGCTGCTGCCGGGGCGGCCCTCGCCGAGCTCCCGGCGCTGCTCGACGCGAAGGGGCTGCTCGAAGCGGCTCGGGCGGCGCCGAGCGACGTGGTCACCGACACGCTGCTTGGGCTGGCCGCCTTCATCCTGCCGGGCTCGGATCCGTACTCGATGGCCCAGGGCGAGAGCGCTCCTGGACCAGGTGCGGTCGATTCGGGCGCGCTCCAGGCCTTCGTGATCTCGCTGGACGAGTTCGTCCCTGTGTCGGCGCTCGGCGTCGCGAACACCAGTCTCCGAGCCTCGGGGGGCGTCGCGACCCTGCTCAACAGCTACGCGCTGCAGGTCAATCCCGCCGCGTCGGGGCCGTTCTCCTCGCCGTTCGCCAACCTGTCCTTCAAGGACAAGGCGGCCGTGTTCCAGCGCTTCGAGTCCGACCAGGTGGCCAGCGCACAGGCGCCGGAGCTGAAGTTCGTCGCCGGCATCCTGCCCGGCTTCGTGGCCTTCGTGTTCTGCTCCGAGGCGGGGCACTACGACCCGGGCACGCGACAGTTGACGGGCACACCCGTGAGCTGGACGATTGCGGGCTATTCGGGCCCGGCCGAGGGCCACGCCGAGCTCAAGGGCTATTACCAGGGTCGCCGGGCCGTCGATGCCGGGTCGGTTTCCTGCGGTGAGGTCGCGGCCAGCGTCCCGACGGGGACCCGCTCACAGCAGCTGGTCGTTCGCTTCTACGGTCGCCGCCCGCACCTGCGCGGCCTGCTCGTGCAGATGTACACCACCCAGGGAACTCTCGGCCCACTGGTAGTCGAGCTGCGGCGGGGTAGGCACGTCGTCGCGCACGCGAAGGTCGCGCACCTGGGCACCTCACGGCGCCGGGTGGTGCTCAAGACGCGCCGGACTCACATCGGCGCCGGCCGGTACACGCTGGTCGTGCGCCATACCGGGCATGTCCTGGTCAAGCGGCGGGTGACGGTGCGATGAGGCGGGGCGATCGCGTGATCGGAGCGGGCGGCTGATGAGAGACGCGATCGCGATCGGACCCGGCGGCCGATGAGAGACGTGATCGTGATCGGAGCTGGCGGCGGGGGCCCGGTGGTCGCCAAGGAGCTCGCCGCCCGGGGGCTCGACGTGCTGCTGCTGGAGGGCGGCCCCCGGTTCCTGCACCCCGATCGGGAGTGGTCGCACCTGGAAAACGACGCCAACAACCCGGTCACCGGCTTCATGCGCGTGGGCCCGAGCGACCGCTCACGAGGCGGATGGCTGCGTGAGCTTCCACAAAACTCGTTCCTGTGGCAGGTCGCCGGCGTGGGCGGGACCACGTTGCACTACTACGGCAACTGCCCGCGCGCGTATCCGGGGGTCTTCCACGGCTACGACGGTGCCGATCGAGCGGCCTATGACCGCGACCACGAGTTCCCGTTCGCCTACTGCGACCTCGTGCCCTACTACGAGTGGGTGGAGACGACGCTGCCGGTGCAGACGGCGGCGATGGGCACCAAGGAGGAGACGTTCCTGGCGGGCGCGAGCCGCATCGGCCTCCCCGTTCAGACCACGAAGGACACCACGCGGTCGTCGCACCGCCCGCAGGAGAACGCGATCCTCCAGCCCAGCGGGTCGGCCGGCCTGAGCGACGATCCCCGCGAG
>DASZHF010000205.1:0-5338 GCA_035938095.1 Solirubrobacteraceae bacterium | reverse complement strand
CCACCAGAACCGCGCGACGAGGCTGCTGGTGAAGGCGGCGCCGTCGGCGAACTGGTGACTGAACGCGAGCGCGACCGCAAGGTAGGTGTAAAAGTGCAGGTAGTACCACGTCTCGTAGCGCATCCGGCGCCGCGCCGCCCGCATCGACACGATCCCGACGCCGAGCAGCAGGAATCCGGCCACGGTAGCCATCAGCACGTCCGGGTACTGGGTGAGCAGATCGCCGGACTCGCTGACCACATTGGTGTGCGCGGTGACCGCGTAGCCCCAGATGATCAGGAGCCCGTGCGCTACCACGATCGAGACGATGTACCGGCCGCCCATCGCATGCCACCGCGCGAGCCGGTCGGTGCCGATGCCCCGCTCCAGCGGCGGGAGCCGCGCCATCAGCGCGACGAGGACCACCACGCCGTACCCGCAGAGCAGGCCGAGGATCTCCCCCGCTCCGGTCAGCCAGCCGCCCAGCCCGCTGACGGCCGGGGTGCTGTGCCACCATAGCGCGATGACGATGACCGCGCCGGCGCCGATGATGGCCAGGACCCCGCGCGGGCTTACCCGCCCGTATCCTCGCTTATCCCGAACGGCCGTTGGTGTCCCCTGCGCGCGCCGCGGTGCTCCGGATTGCGGCCCGCCGCGCCCCGGGGATCCCGGATGGGCGCCCGCCCCGGGTTGCGGTCCGCCGCGACCCTGCGACCCGGGATACGCGCGAGCCCCGGCCTGGCGAGCCTGCGCCGAGCGCCCGGTCACGCTGGTCACCGAACCTCCCCTCGCGATCAGCAGCCGCTGATGGCGGTGGCCTAGCTGGATCGTATGCGCCGAGGCACACCGATCCCATGGCCGGTCGTTACGAGCTTTCTCCCGGCCGCTGGCTTGGGCCGGGCTCTCCCCCTCTAGTTACGGGTACGGCACGCCGTCGCGCACGGTTCACCCGCCTGCGGTAAGCGCTTCGTAATCGGCCAGGATCCCGCGCTCTCGTTGTCAACCGAAGTTGACACTGCGGGCCTTGTCAACGTAGATTGACACTATGGACAAGGCACCCGAATTGGCGGCCGCGGCCGACAGCTCGGACCCGCGCACCGGGCTCCGCGCCGTCGCCGCCTTGCGCAGGCTCCTGGAGCAGCTCGAGGCGCTCCAGGTCAGCAACGCCCGGGAGCACGGCTGGTCCTGGCAGGAGATCGCCGAGGTGCTCGGCGTGTCCCGGCAGGCCGTGCACAAGAAGCACGCTCGCCGGGCCGACCTCAGCCTCCCTGCCCGCCGACGCGCCCGCGCGCGCTGACCCGAGGGGACCTCACGATGTTCGAACGTTTCACCGACAGGGCCCGGGCTGTCGTGCTCGCGGCCAAGACCACGGCCCAGGAGCGCGGCGACGACGAGATCCACCTGGTGCACATGCTGTACGGGCTGGCCGCCTCCGACGGCGTGGCGGCGCGGGCGCTGACCGCGCTGGGCGTGGACGCCGCGGCGGTCGAGCGTGAACTCGGTCGCGCCCGGGCCACAGGCGGTGCGCCGGGTACCGGGGCGGCGGACGAGGGAGACGACGACGCCGAGGCGCTGGCGGCGATCGGCATCGACCTGGACGAGATCAGGCGCAGGATCGAGGAGAGCTTCGGTCCCGGCGCGCTCGGGCGCGTGCCGCTCACCCCGAAGGGCCCGCTGAACTGGACCGGCGGCCGGTTCCGCATCGATGACCAGGCGAAGCTGTCGCTGGCGCTATCCGTCAGGGAGGCGCGCGCCATGCGTCACAGCTACATCGGCACCGAGCACCTGCTGCTCGGCGTGCTCCGGGCCGCCAAGCACAGCCCGCAAGGGGAGTTCGCCGCGGTCACGCTGCCCGACCTCGGCCTGGACCTGGCGACGGCTCACGACCGCGCGCTGACCGAGGTGCTCCAGATCCTCGGCGCCCAGCCGCCCCGCCGGTAAGCCGCCCGGGTTTCCGAGTTGGTTCGGGTCGCCCTGCTCCTCACGGGGGCGCGGCAGGGCGTCCCGGCCCTCGGTGACCGTACCCGCGCCCGCCCCGGCCGGCACGCGGAGCTCCCCGTTTCCCGAGCAAGCTAGCTGGCAGCGGTTCCTCGCCGACCACCTTCTAACCAGATGGATAGGTCAGCCTTACCGTACGGTCAGAGCACAGTGACCTTACGGAGAGTATCTATGTGAATACACACAGCCATAACCTGTCATTGGAGACATCACGGATAGGATATGGTCAAATGCTCAGAGTAACTGATGTATGGGAGAGGGCGCTTCACACACCCCAGATGGCCATCACCGCACCTGGTGAGGTCATCATCATCCGCGCGGCCGGCAACTATGAGGGTAAGCAGGGGATGAGCCTTGCTACCGGGGTGAGCAGCCGCTCCGCTGGCGCTCGGGCTCTGTGCTTGCACCTGGTCACGATCCCGCCGGGCACCCGTGGCGTACCCCACGTGCACGACGGGCACGAGTCCGCGATCTACACCGTCAGCGGCGAGACCGAGGTCTGGCACGGGGAGGGCCTGCGGCAGTGCTCGATCGTCAAGGCCGGCGACTTCATGTACGTCCCGCCGGGCACCCCGCACCTGCCCGTCAACCGCAGCGACGTCATGACGATCGCCGTCGTCGCCCGCACCGATCCCCAGGAGCAGGAGAGCGTCGTCACCCTCAGCCTCCCGCCCCACCTGGCCGAACTCAACGCGTTCCCGATCGCCAGCCCCTAGAAACTGTGCTAGCCCCCGGGGGGCGACCCCCCCGGTGACCCCCCACCCACGGGGGGCTCCCCGCCCCCCGTACCCCCTGGGCCCCCCTCTCGCCGCGCCTCCCCGGATAGCCGCCGCCCGCGCCCCCCTCCCCACCAGTGGGAGGGGGCCTAGGGGCGCGCGTCCGCTTCGGCAATGAGTTCCAGGATGCGAGCCGGAGGCAGGTGCTGCTCGTAGATCCGCACGCCGAAGGGGGCGAGCGCGTCCTCAATGGCGTTCACGATCGTGGGCGGTGCGACGATCATGCCGCCTTCGCCCACGCCACGGAAGTTGACGTCGGCGTCGAGCGGGACGGTTTCGAGGTGCTCTATCTCGATGCGGGGAACGTCGCAGGCGGTCGGCATCAGGTAATCCATGAACGTGGACGACTGGAAGTTGCCGTCCTCGGCGTACACCGATCGTTCGAGCAGCACCGCGCCGATGCCCTGCGCGATACCGCCCCGGATCTGCCCCTCGACGACGGCGGGATTGATCAGCGCGCCACAGTCCTCGGCGGCGACGTACCGCTCCACCTTCACGAGGCCGGTCTCGACGTCGACTTCCACGATCGCGCAGTGAGTGCCGCCGGACCAGCCGCCCTCGCCGCCGTCGAACGTGGCCTGGACCTCGAGCGTGGCGTCCACGTCGTCGCCGAACTGCCCCGATGCCGCGCTCTGCGCGACCTCGCTCACGGCGATGGCGCTCGCCGGGTCGCCGCGCACCCAGACGTTGCCGTCGGTGATCAGGAGGTCCTGCGCGCTGGCCTCCATGAGATGCGCCGCGAAATCGAGCACCTTGGCCTTGAGCTGGCGAGCGCCGTGAAGCGCCACGCCTCCGGTCATGGTCGCCGAGCGGCTGCCGCCGGTAAATCCGAACGGGACGACGTCGCTGTCGCCGACCACGACGCGGACCTGCTCGAACGGCACGCCGAACTCGTCGGCGGCGATCTGGGCCAGGGTCGTCTGGTGGCTCTGGCCGTGGGGCATCTGGCCGGTGAACAGCGCGACGATGCCGTCTTCCTCGAGCCGGAGGCGCATGGACTCCAGGCCCATGGGACCGCTGGCCGCCTCTGACGAGCGCGGACCCGGGGCGGCCTCGATGAACGTGGCCACGCCGATGCCGAGGTAGCGGCCCTGCGCTCGCGCCTGCGCCTGCCGGCGCCGGAACGCGGGAAAGTCCACGAGCTGGCCGACCCGTTCGAGTGACTCCCGCGACGTGACTCCCACCAGCGGACGCCCGGTGATCATCAAGGCCGGCGGATCGGTGCGCGGGGCGACGTTACGCAGCCTAATCTCGACCGGATCCAGGCCCAGGTCCTTCGCGATGAGGTCAAGGACGCGTTCCCGCACGAACGTCTCGGACGCCCACGGCCCGCGGTAAGCGACGTACGGCGCCTTGTTGGTGATCGCCGCGGTTGACGCGAAGCCCAGGGCCGCGAGCTTGTACGGACCGGGCAGCATCTCCTTTATGACGTCCGGAACCGTCACGCCCAGACTGGGGTATGAGCCCGTGTCCATGACCATCGTCACGTCCAGCCCGAGCAGGTCGCCGTCGTTGCTGACCGCGGCACGGACGTCGAAGCTCTCCTCGCGGGCCTGCCCGGACGCGGTGAGGTTCTCGCCGCGGTCCTCGACCCACTTGACCGGCCGGCCGACCAGACGCGTGGCGGCGGCCACGGCGAGCTCCTCGCGTGAGGCGCCGATCTTCAGGCCGAACGAGCCGCCGATATCGCCGGCCAGGACGCGCACCTGGTCGGGCGCCATGCCGAGGCGGGTCGCGACGCCGAGCCTGGTGATGTGAACGCTCTGCGTCGCCGCGTAAACCGTCATGACACCCAGGTCGGCGTCGTAACTCGCGACGCAGGCGCGACCCTCCATGGGGACGTTCTGGTGCCGGTGCACGTCGATGTGAAAGCCGATGACGCGGTCAGCATTCTCGAACGTGCCGGAGACGTCGCCGAACTCGCTGCGCGAGTACGGGCGGGCGATGTTGTCACCCAGGTTGGCGAACAGCGGCGGGCTACTCGGGTCGAGCGCGAAGGCGGCGGTCACCACCGGGGGCAGGTCGTCGTATTCGACCTCCACCAGATCGCAGCCGTCCTCGGCGACGTAACGACTCTCGGCGACCACGACCGCCACGGGATCGCCGACCAGGCGCACCTTGTCCGTCGCGAGCAGGGTGAACTCCGGGGTGGGCCCCGCCCAGCCCAGGAGGGCCATGAGCGCATCCGGCCCCGGGACCGTCATCGTTTCCAGATCCGCTCCCGTGAGCACCGCGACCACTCCGGGCAGCGCCCGCGCCGCCTCGACATCGACCGAGAGCACCCGGGCGTGAGCCAGCGGCGAGCGCACGAACGCGGCGTGCAGCATCCCGGGCAGCTTGATGTCATCGACGTACCGGCCTGCGCCGGTCAGGATGCGCGGGTCCTCCGAACGCTTGATGCTCGCGCCGGTGTAGCGCTCAGCCGCAATTGCCGTCATGGTCGTTCCCTCGCTCAGCGCGCCCGGTTGCGCTCGGCGGCCAGCAGGACGCCATCGATGATGCTCTGGTAGCCGGTGCACCGGCAGATGTTGCCCGATAGCGCCTCGCGGATCTGCTGCTCGTCGGCGTCGGGGTGGTCGCCGAGG
>DASZHF010000204.1:0-4221 GCA_035938095.1 Solirubrobacteraceae bacterium | reverse complement strand
TGGAGGGCCACCTCGAGCAGAGCAGCCATCTGATGGCCAGCCTGAAGATCTCGATGGCCTGTTGGATGGTGGCGCAGGAGGACGTGACCCGTCGCAAGCTCGCCGCCGCTCGCCGGTTCGGGGTACCCACCATGGCCGGGGGAGGCCCGTTCGAGGTCGCGATCGCTCAGGGCGAGCTCGACGCCTACCTCGACCTGTGCGCCGGCATGGGGCTGACCGGGATCGAGTGCGCGCACGGATTCACCGAGCTGCCCCTGAGCCCCCCCGAGTTGGTCCGGGCCGCAGCCGGCCGCGGACTCGAGGTCCAGTTCGAGCTCGGCGAGAAGCACGCGGGCGCCTTCACCGCCGAGGTGGTGGACGAGCTCCTGACGGAGGGCACGGCCTGGCTACAGGCGGGAGCCGAGCGCCTGATCATCGAAGCGCGCGAGAGCGCGCTCGGAGTCGGGCTGTTCGACGGGATGGGCAGCTTCAACGCGGAGCTCGCCGATCGCTTCGTCGAGGCCTTCGGCCTCGACAGGGTCGTGTTCGAAGCGCCCAGCAAGTACAGCCAGTTCGCCATCATGGACCACTTCGGAGCCCATGTCAGGCTCGGCAACGTTCGCCTCGAGGAGCTCCTGCGGGTCGAGATCTACCGGCGCGGGCTGCATTCGGACGCCTTCGCCAACCCGCGCCTGCGCCCGGTCGCTCCCGAGCGCGTCGACTGACCACCGCCCGTGCCTCGGACCGTAGCGATCGATTGCTTCCACGAGCACCTGGCCGACGCCGGCGGGATGGTCGTCGTAGCGGTGGACGTCATCCGGGCCACGACGACCGCGATCACCGCCGTCGCCCTCGGGAGGCGATGCTTCCCGGTACCGAGCATCGAGGCGGCGGTGCCGCTGGCCGCGCGCCTCCACGACCCCCTGCTGGCCGGCGAGCTGGGCGGATCCCAGCCGTACGGATTCGAGGTCCAGAACAGCCCCAGCGTGCTGATCGGGCGCGACGACGTCAGCCGGCCCATGATCCTGCTCTCCACGTCGGGGACGCGGCTGGTGGCTGAGGCCGCCGGCCGGGGACCCACATACCTGGCCTGCCTGCGCAACGTCGGCGCCCAGGCCGGGATGCTGATGGATCGCGATGAGGACGTCCTGCTGCTGGGAGCCGACAGCCGGGGCCAGTTTCGGGAGGAGGATCAGCTGTGCTGCGCGCGGATCGCCCGCGCGCTGGTCGACGCCGGCCACCGGGTGGCCGACGATCCGACGGCGGAGTTGATCGAGCGCTGGGGCGACGCCCCCGACGACGCGTTCCTGACCAGCGACAGCGTGGCCTACCTGCGCTCGACCAACCAGGAGTCCGACCTCGAGTTCGTGCTCAGCCACATCGACGACCTGAACGCGTGCTTTCCCGTGGTCGAGGGTGAGGTCTTGATGCGATCTGCCTCGGGCGGATGAGCTCTGCGCGGGGCCGGCCTGCGCCCGCCGCGATCGCCTCGAGCAACGGCGCGATCGCGCTGACGGACGCGTCCATTCCCATCCTGGTGCTAAAGCAGCGCCCCGACCTGTTCCACCACGCGGGGCTGGCGATCAGCCGCAGCGCGGGCGAGCTGGGGGTGACGGTTCTCAGGATCCAGGAGGATCGCTTCGCCCCCTCGGCCTTCTCGCGCCACGGACGGGGTGTGCCCATGCTCGGCGATGGGGCCACGCCCGACGATTGGCTCCGGTACCTCCTGGACCTCGGGCGGCAGCTGGGTCGAGCGGTGCTGGTTCCCATAGACGATGTCAGCGCCGTGTTCGTCGACGACCACGCGGCGGCGCTGCGGGCGAGCTTCCTGTTCCCGGAGCGGGCCCCGGAGGTCAGCCGGCGCCTGTCGGACAAGGCTCAGATGCACGACCTGTGCCGCGAGCTGGGGATCCCCACCCCGGACTGCGTTCTGCCCCGGAGCGAGGCGGATGTCATCGCCTATGCCGCCGAGGGCAGCTTCCCGGTCGTCGTCAAGCAGATCGACGGCTGGCATGCGCCGCGAGACGCGCGGGCGCCGAGCGTGAGCATCGCCCACACCTCGGAGCAGCTGATCGAGGCCTACGGGCGCATGGAGTCAGACGAGGCGCCCAACGTGATGCTTCAGGAGTACATCCCCGGAGGCTCGGACTCGATCTGGATGTTCAACGGATACTTCGACGAGCAGTCGGAGTGCCTGTTCGGATGCGCCGGGCGCAAGCTGCGCCAGCAGGGCCCTCGCACCGGTCCGACGACCCTGGGCGAGTGCCTGCCCGGCGAGGCCGTCGAGCTGGCGACCAGGCAGCTCGCCAAGGCGGTCGGCTACTGCGGGATCATCGATATCGGCTACCGCTATGACGGGCGCGACGACACATATAAGTTGCTCGACGTCAATCCCCGCATCGGGGGCAGCTTCCGGTTGTTCGTAGGAGATAACGGCATGGACGTCGTGCGCGCTCTGTACCTCCACCTGACCGGCCAACCCGTTCCCGAGTCGGCGCCCCGCCACGGCCGGCGCTGGATCGTCGAGCCCTACGACGTCGTCGCCTCCATGCAGCTCGGCCGCGCGGGCGAGCTGGGACTGGGCCGATGGGCTGGTTCACTGCGTGGAGTCCAGGAGGCGGCCTGGCTCCAGTGGCGCGATCCGCTGCCGTTCGTCGGCATGTGCGTGCGGATGTTGCTCTCGCTTCCTCGCCGGCTGGCCACTCGCCGGAGTCGGCGCCGGAGTCGCGCGTCGTGACCGCCGCCTCGCTGGGTGGTGGGAGCGGGCGCAGCCGGTTGATCGGAGCCGCGCTGCTTCTGGCCCTTGGAGGCGGAGGGGCGGCGTGGCTGGCGGTGGCCAACTCCGGGCCGGGGGCGGGGTCCGCCCCCGGGCCACGCGCCGCGGGCGCCGCGGAAGTGCGTGTGGCCTCGGTGCCCCGCGCGCACCGCTCGGCGGCGGGAATCGCTCCGTTGCACAGCGGCGCGACGCCCGGGATCCATCACTACCTGTATGTGTTCACCGACCAGAGCATGTCCGTGTACGACATCGATCACGGCCACGGCCTGGTGCAGACTCGCTCGCTCCCGGGCGCCCGTGGCATCCGCGGCGCCGCCTTCGCGCCCGCGACGCACACGCTGTACGTGAGCTACGGCAACGACCGCGCGGGGCCCGGCTCGCTATTGGCCTACGACCCGGCCCGCGATTCGGTCAAGTGGACGAGGACCTATTCCTTTGGCATCGACAGCATGGCGGTGTCGCCCGACGGGAAGCGGATCTACATGCCGACCGGTGAGCTGGCGAGCGGAGGGACCTGGCAGGTGCTCGATGCGCACTCCGGAGACGTGATCGGCAGCATCGAGGGCGGCCACGGACCCCACAACACGATCGCGAGTCTCGACGGGTCGCAGGTCTATCTGGGAGGAAGGAACTTCAACTACCTGGAGGTCGCGAGCACGCGCACCGATCAGGTCGTCAAGCGCATCGGTCCACTGCGGTCCGGGGTGCGACCGTTCACGATCAACGGTCGTCAGACGCTGGCGTTCACCACGGCGACAGGATTCCTCGGCTTCCAGGTATCGAGCATCGCGAGCGGGCGAGTGCTCTACACACGCACGTTCAAGGGCTTCAGCTGGAATCCGTCCAGCTTCCCGGCCACGGCGCCCAGCCACGGAATCTCGCTGGCGCCCAACGAGCGCGAGGTGTGGGTGATCGACGGGCCCAACTCCTACGTTCACGCGTTCGACGTCTCGCGGCTCCCCGGTAAGGCGCCGCGTCCGGTGGCCAACATCCAGCTCCCCGATCGCCTGTCGGGACAGGATGCCGGCTGCCTGTACGACTGCACGCGCGACGGTTGGCTGCTGCACAGCCGCGACGGCCGGTATGTGTACGTCGGAGACTCGGGGGACGTGATCGACGCGATTCATCACCGGCCGATCCTGGAGCTGCCCGCCCTGCACAACACCCGGGTATTCCTGGAGATCGACTGGCAGAACGGTGCGCCTGTGGCGACGACCACGCGCAGCGGTCTCGGCTACGTGACGGGCGCGCGCCGGCGCTAGCTCGTCGCGGGTCAGCACTCGGGCCTAGCGCGAGCCCGACCGCCCCCTCGCGCGAAACCGCTGGCGAGTCCGGCTGCTCGCCAGCAGCTCGTCGTACAGAGCCCGGGTTCGCAGCGCCCACACCCTGGATGTGAACTCGGCCTGGAAGCGCTCATAGCCGGCCATCCCCATGCGCCGGCGTAGCGCCTCGTCGCTGAGCAGGCG
>DASZHF010000203.1:0-3652 GCA_035938095.1 Solirubrobacteraceae bacterium | reverse complement strand
CTCGTCGGTGAGCTCGGTTGGGAACGGGCCCGACCCGACGCGGGTCGCGTAGGCCTTGGAGACGCCCCAGACCTCCTCGATGTCGCGCGGGCCCACGCCGGCCCCGACACAGGCCGCCCCGGCGATCGGGTTGGACGATGTGACGAACGGGTACGTGCCGTGGTCGATGTCGAGCATCGCGCCCTGGGCCCCCTCGAACAGGACGGTGCGCCCGTCGTCGAGGAGCTCCCAGATGATGCGTGCGGTATCGGCGATGTGCTGCTCGAGCCGGTGGCCGTAGGTCAGGTACTCCTCGGTCATGGCATGCAGGTCGAGTCGCGGGTCCTTGGCGAACGGGCGAAGCGACAGGCGCTTGGGTTCCAGCGCGGCGGCGATCTTCTTCTTGAGGATCTTCTCGTCCAGTAGGTCCTGGACGCGGATGCCCAGCCGCGCTGCCTTGTCGGCGTAGCAGGGACCGATGCCGCGCCGGGTGGTCCCGATCTGGAGGTTGCCCAGGCGCGCCTCGCCGGCGGAGTCGAGCAGCAGGTGGTAGGGCATGATGAGGTGCGCGTTGGCCGAGATCTTCAGCGCGCCCACGTCGATGCGGCGCCCGCGGAGGTTGTCGAGCTCGTCGATCAGGACGCTGGGATCCACCACCACCCCGTTGCCGATCACGCATAGCTTGCGGGGATAGAGGATCCCGGACGGCACCAGGTGGAACTTCCACTCCTGCTTGCCGCGCACGATCGTGTGGCCGGCGTTGTTGCCGCCCTGGAAGCGGATGACCCCGTCGGCTCGCTCGGCGAGCAGGTCGGTGATCTTCCCCTTCCCCTCGTCGCCCCACTGGGCGCCCACGATGACGATGCCAGGCATAGGTGACGGAGTGTACGTACGGCTGCGGGTCCCCCGGGCCCACGGGCGGGCGCGGGGCCTCGGCGGCAGAGCTCCTCTAGGCCGAGCTGCGCTCCAGCCCCTCGGGGCGGAACTGGCGCGCGTCCTCGCCCCACAGGGGCAGGATCTCGCACATCTCCTCCAGGCGCGAGACCGTGCGCTCGGTGATCTGCTCGGCCAGCGCCTGGCGCTCTAGGTTGGTGGTGATGACCACGGCGCGTTGGTCCTCATAGCGGGCGTTGACTATCGAGTAGAGCTGCTCGAGCACCCAGGGGCTGGTCTTCTCGGCGCCCACGTCGTCGACGTGCAACAGGTCCACTGCGGTCAGGCGGTCCAGCAGGCCCAGGTACGAGTGCCGGGCCCCGTCATCGAACGTCGTGCGGATCTCGGCCAGCAGCCGGGGCAGCGAGTAGATGGCGACCGACCGAGCGGCTTCGAGCGCGGACTTGGACACCAGCATCGCCAAGGTGGTCTTGCCGGTGCCCACGCCGCCGAAGAACCACAGCCCGCGCCCGGCGTCGAGGTTCTCCTCGAGCTGGTGGACGTAGTCGCGCACCTGGTCCACGGTGGCGGCCGGCTGCACATGGGGAACGGGGGCCCGGTCGAACGAGACGCCGCGGTATTTGCGGGGGATGACGTGGGCGAGGTTGCGACTGCGCGCGCGAGACAGCCGAGCGGGCCGGCAGCGGCAATCGCGCGCGGTGTTGGTCTCCTCGTCCAGGAGGAAGCCAGAGCCGTCGCACAACCCGTACGGGCAGCCTCTCATGCCACTCGCTCAGGGGAGACGTAGTTCATGAACTTCGGATACTCCTTGCGGAAGGTGAGCTTCACCGTGCCCAGCGCGCCGTTCCGATGCTTGGCGATCATGAGATCGGCCTCGCCCTCGCGCTCCACGGGCTCGGAGTCGTCGCCGCCATCTCGGCGCGCGTAGACCTCGGGCCGGTAGATGAAGGCCACGAGGTCTGAGTCCTGCTCGAGCTGTCCCGATTCGCGCAGGTCCGACAGCTGCGGGATGGGAGGGTGACGGGACTCGACCGCCCGGCTGAGCTGCGAGATGGCGATCACCGGGACGTTGAGCTCACGGGCCAGGAGCTTGAGTCCCCGGCTCATCTCACCCACCTGCTGGACGCGGCTCTCGAACTGCGTGTCAGCCCGCATGAGCTGGAGGTAGTCAACGATGATCAGCCCCAGCGGCTGCTTCTGGTGCAGGCGTCGCGCCTTCGCGCGGACCTCGAGGATGCCCACGTCGGCCGAGTCGTCGATGTACAGGGGGGCGCGGGCCAGGCGCTGGGAGGCTTCGAGGATCTTCGGCCAGCGGCTCTCGGTTACGCGACCCCTGCGCAAGTCCTCGCCGTGGATGCGTGCCTGGGAGGCGATGAAGCGCTGCGCCAGCTCCGACTCCGACATCTCCAACGAGAACAGAGCCACGGCGTGACCGTGCTCCACCGAGGCGTTCTCCGCGATGTTGGCCACGAGCGCCGACTTACCGATGCTCGGCCTGGCCGCGATGATGATCAGGTTCCCAGGCTGGAAGCCCCCCGTGATGCGATCGATGTCCGTGAAGCCCGAGGGGGTCCCGGTCAGCTCAGCGCCGCCCTGCGAGAGCCTTTGGAGCTTGTCGAGTTCGACGGTGAGCACGTCGGCGACTGGCTTGAAGTCCCGCCGGTGGTCCTGCTGTGCGACCTCGAGCACGGCCCGCTCTGCCTGCTCGACCAGATCGCGGGGAGCGGCACGGCGGTCCAGGACGCTCGCCTGAATCTCGTAGCTCGTGGTCAGCAGCCGCCGCATGAGCGCGTTGTCGCGCACGATGCGCGCGTATTGGCGCGCGTTCCCGGCCGCCGGCACCGCGCCGGCAAGGGCGTCGATCGCCGCCTGCCCGCCCACGTCCTCGAGCCGGCCGTTCTGGCGCAGGTGCTCGGTCACCGTCAGCACGTCGATCGGCTCGCCCGCGTGGTAGAGCTCGAGCATGGCCGAGTAGATGGAGGCGTGACGCTGGCGGTAGAAGTCGTCCGCCTTGAGGTCCTCGTCGATCAGAAGCGGGTACATGGCCCGCTCCGAGAGCAGGATCGCTCCCAGGACCGACTGCTCGGCCTCGAGGTTGTGCGGCGGAGCGATCGCTCCGGCCGCCGCGCCGTTACCGGTTGGCGGAGAGGTTCTGGCGGGGGAGCTCATCGGAGATGGTGGGATGTTGGATGGACAAGTCGCCGGTGCCGGCGGGCTCGATCGCAGACGGTTCGCCGATCCGCTGTCTCCGACGAGCCGCTGGCCGAGTGTACGTTTGGGTGGCCGCGCCGTTCGCGGGGAATCCGCAATCAGCACCCGATTTCAGTATGCGAACACACGTTCGCACAAGGGCCGGACGAGGCCGCGCCGTGGCGCGCGGCCTAGGAGGCAGTAGCGAAACTCTGGATGCCTCTGGGCATGCGGGTTTTCAAGTGGCGATCACAAGCCACCCTCCTGCGCTCACGGAGCGTGGCAGTTCGCCGCGGCCGACTACCAGCGCAAGGCAACCAAGTGGCGCTGCCCCACGGGCGAGTGCCAGCCCGCGTCAACGTGGGTGAAGGCCGACCGGCTGAACCCACTGATCCCGCGCACCACCGAGCGCTCACGCAAGCTGTACCGCAGTCGCGGCGCTGTCGAGCGGGAGTTCGGCAGGCTCAAGCACGAATGGGCGCTACTCCCCTTGCGCGTCCGAGGATTGGAACGGGTCCAGCTTCACGCCGACCTCACGATCCTCGCCAAGCTGTCCTGCGCGCTCGCACGGGCGCGAGCCGTACCGCTC
>DASZHF010000202.1:0-8601 GCA_035938095.1 Solirubrobacteraceae bacterium | reverse complement strand
CTGAGCCGACACCGCGAGGCGGTATCCCACCCCCGCGCACACGACGACCACGTGGTCGGGCCGGCGCACCGCGACCTCGCCCTGTACGAGCGAGATCAACGCGCGCTCCCCGCGCGGCGCATCGGCGGGGTCGGGCCGGCGGCCAGGGCGGCGCTCAGCGGAGCGCGATTGGCATGGCAGATGGCGACCGCAAGCGCGTCGCCCGCGTGGTCGGAGGCCGGCGCCGCCGGCAGCGAGAGCAGCGCGCACACCATCCGGGCGACCTGCTCCTTGGCGGCTCGGCCGTTACCGCACACCGCGCCCTTGACCTGCTGCGGCGTGTAGGCCGCGCACGGGACACCGCGCTGTCCCGCGGCCAGCATGACCACGCCGCGGGCCTGACCCACGGCGAACGCGCTGCGCGCGTTCTGGCCGAAGTAGACGTCCTCGAGCGCGAGCGCGTCGGGCTCGTGCTGGTCGAGCAGGTCGATCACGCGGCCGTGGATGACGGTGAGCCGGCGCTCTGGAGTCATGTCGGCGCGCGTCTCGATGACCCCGGCATCGAGCGCGGCCAAGCGCCCGCTGCGGCGCCGGACGACGCCGTACCCGGTGTGGGCGGTTCCGGGGTCGATGCCCAGCACGATCATGCGCTGTGATTCTGGGCTCGGGCTCGGACGCCTGCCCGCCGAGATGGCTTAGGCTCGGGAGCGATGCCCGATTTCGAGGCCGAGGGACTGCTGGAGGGGCTCGACCCCAAGGCTCGCAAGGCGCGCCTGGCGCTCCTGCGCGAGCTGCACGACAACCGCGGCATCCCGCTCGAGGACCTGCGCCGGGCGGCGGCTGAGGATCGCCTCGTGTTCCTGCCCTCCGAGTCGCTGGTGGGCGGACCTCCGAAGTACACGGGCCGGGAGCTGGCCGAGCAGGTGGGCGTCGACAGCGACTTCCTGGCCGCCATGCGCCGCGCCCACGGACTTCCCGTGCCCGATCCGGAGGAGCGCGCGTACACCGATCTCGACCTCGAGGGAGCGCAGCGGGCGCGCCAGTTCCGGGACGCCGGCCTACCTATGGAGGACATGATCGCCATAGCGCGCATCCTCGGGCGCGGGTTCTCCCAGGCGGCCGAGGCCATGCGCGCGCTGGTCCTCAAGCTCGCCCTCGAGCCTGGCGCCAGCGAGCACGATCTGGCCCTGCGCTACGCGGACATCGTGGCCCAGCTGATGCCGCTCACCGAGCCCATGCTCCCCCAGATGCTCAGCCTGCACTTGCGCCACATAGCGCGCACCGAGACGATCAGCGCCGCCGAGCGCGAGTCCGGCCGCCTGCCGGGGGCGCGCGAGGTGACGGTCGCCTTCGCCGACCTGGTCGGCTTCACGCGGATGGGCGAGGAGCTACCGGCCGACGAGCTCGGGCGCGTGGCGGGCCGCCTCGACGAGCTGGCCAGCGACATCGTGGGCAGCCCGGTGCGCCTGATCAAGATGATCGGCGACGCCGCCATGCTGGCGTCGGCCGACCCTGAGGCCGTGCTGGACAGCGCGCTCGCCCTGGTGGAGGCCGCCGATGCCGAGGGTGAGGACTTCCCCCAGCTGCGGGCGGGGGTGGCGTCCGGGACCGCGCTGAACCGCGCCGGTGACTGGTACGGGCAGCCGGTCAACGTGGCCAGCCGGGTAACCGGGGTGGCCTGGCCCGGGAGCGTGCTGACCACGCGCGAGGTGCGCGATCAGCTGCGAGATAGCGCGGGCCAGCGCTTCGCCTGGTCTGACGCCGGAGCCAAGCGCCTCAAGGGGCTGCGCGAGCCGGTCCCGCTCTACCGGGCGCGGTGGGCGAGCGCAGAGGACGCTTCGGAGGAGGAGGACGCCTCGGAGGGCAAGCCGCCCCCGGCGCCTCCGGACGTCAACCCGCCACCCGCTCCATGACTTCCGCCGGCACGTCGAAGTTGGCGTGCACGGCGCTGACGTCGTCGCTCTCCTCGAGCGCCTCGATCAGCCGGAACAACTTCCGCGCGTCCTCTTCTCCGACCGGCACCCGGGTCTTGGGCCGCTGGGCGACCTCGGCGCTCTCCACCGCGACGCCCGCCTGCTCGAGCGCGGCGCGCACGGCGCCCAGATCGGCGGGCTCGGTGATCACCTCCAGCACGTCGTCGTCGAGGACGAGGTCGAGCGCCCCGGCTTCCACGGCCGGGAGCAGGTCGTCCTCGGAGTAGACGGTGGCGTCGACCACGATCACTCCGCGCAGCTCGAACAGATAGGCCACCGAGCCGGGCTGGCCCAGGCTGCCGCCTTGCTTGGTGAGCAGGTGGCGGACATCGGCGCCGGTGCGATTGCGATTGTCGGTGAGCGCCTCGATCAGCAGGGCCACGCCCCCCGGCCCGTAGCCCTCGTAGACCACCGACTCGATCGCGTCCATGTCCGCCGCGGCGCCGGTGCCCTTGGCGATCGCGCGCTCGATGTTGTCCTTGGGCATCGACGCGTCGCGCGCCTTCTGGACGGCGTTGGCCAGCGCCGCGTTGGCCTCGGGGTCGCCGCCTCCCAGGCGGGCCGCGACCGTGATGGCCCGGGCCAGCTTGGTGAACTGCTGCCCGCGGCGGGAGTCGACCACGGCCTTCTTGTGCTTGATCGAAGCCCACTTCGAGTGACCGGACATCGATCGGAGTCTAGGAGAGCCCTACTCGGTCTCCCACAGGCGCCAGGGCGGATGACCGCTCTGCCACAGGTCGTTGAGCTCTGTCGCGTCCTTGTAGGTGTCCATGCACTTCCAGAAGCCGGTGTGCCTGAACGCCCGCAGCTGACCGTCTTCGGCCAGGCCCTCGAGCGGCTCGCGCTCGAGCACGCTCGAGTCGGTCAGGTAGTCGAACACGCCGGGCTCGAAGCAGAAGAAGCCGCCGTTGATCCAGTGCTCCGAGCGCGGCTTCTCGTGGAAGCCCCGGACGCGACCGTCGTGACCGTCGAGCTCCGCGATTCCGAACCCCAGCGTCGGTCGTACGACCGTCATCGTGGCCAGGTCCCCGTGGGCGCTGTGATACGCGGTGAGCTCGGCCAGGTCGAGGTCCGCGACCCCGTCGGCGTAGGTCGCGTAGAAGGAGCGCTCGCCCAGCGTCTCCTGGAGCCGTTTGATGCGACCGCCCGTGGGCGTGTCGACTCCCGTGTCCACGCAGGTCACCTCGACGCCCGGGGGCCAGCGGTGCTCCTCCACAAACCGCTCGATCAGCTCGCGCCGGTGCCCGGTGCACAGCATGAAGCGCGTCATCCCCTGGACGGCGTAGATCTGGATGACGTGCCAGAGAATCGGATGTCCTCCGATCTCGACCAGGGGCTTTGGCAGCGCCTGGGTGTGCTCCTGCAGGCGGGTACCCTGCCCCCCGCACAGGATCGCCACCGGCGCGCTGCGGTCGATTGCCACCGGCCGATTATCCCCGCGACCGGTGCTCGCGAGGGCCGGCGACCCTCGCGACCGCGAGAGCGGTCGCCGCTCAGACGCGGGGGCGGGCGAGGGCCGCGGTGTGGGGCACGCCCGCGTTCCCGCACACCAGCCGGCGGCCGAGCAGGACCAGGCGCGAGCGCCCGCCCCGGCGGGCGGGGTGACCGGATCCGAACGGGATCGCGTAGGGCCGGATCGCCCGCTCGACGCCGAAGCCCGCGGCGAACAGCATCCTCCGGTGGCCCGCGGCCGTCGGCACCCACCATTGGCACAGCTCGCCCGACCCGTTGAGCTCGGCCAGCGGGCGGCGCGGGTGCAGGAGGCTCAAACCGAGCCTGACCTCCTCGGCCGACAGCAGATACCCGGTGCACACGCTGCGGATCGCCTCCAGCGCGCGCAGCGGCTCCTCGAGGTGCAGGAGCAGGCTTCCACACACGACGACGTCGAACGTGCCCACCTGCTCGGGTCGAAGGTCATAGACGCTGAGCTCCACCCGCCGCACCGCCGACCCCAACGCCTCGCGGGCCAACTCGAACCCGCTCCCCCGCTTCGGGCCGGCCACGGCGGCCAGCCGGGCCGGGCCCTGCCCGCGTATGTCGGGGGGCCAATCCCAGTGGCGCTCGTCCGGGAGGTCGGTGCACACCACCTCGCTCGCTCCCCGGCGCTCGAGCTCGAAGGCCAGGAACCCGTCGTAGGTGCCGACGTCGAGGCAGCGCCGTCCGCGCACGTCGGGCCAGGGCAGGCGGTCGACGATCGGGCGCAGGTCGAACCACCCCGGCGTGAGCACTCCCGGCGCCAGCTCGAGCGTGTGGTACCAGAGTGGGTGCCTGGCCACCCGGGCGCCGAGATCGCCGAGCGCGGGCGTGGCGTATGGCTCGGCCTGCACCACGGCGCGATGTTAGACCCAGCCCAGCAAGGGCACGCGCGTTTTGGCCCGGGCGCGCGAGCCGGTCCCGGGGCCCGGCGGCTCGGCCAGGACCCAGGCCGACGGGACGCCCAGCGGACGAACCACGGTCCAGAACAGGACTTCGGACAGCGTCGGGGTTCGTCGCGGGGGCCGGCGGGGAAACCCGCGGCCGAACTTCTGCGCGCACGGCCCCCCCGCCGAGAGCACGTCGAAGCCGGCGGCCTCGACCAGGCGGCGAAGGCCGGCCCGGTTGGGCAGCCACCAGCGCGGCTCGTCGAGCTGCCACAGCGAGGCCAGCGGCGTCCGCGGGAACAGCAGCGAGAGCGAGAGCAGGATCGGCTCGAACAGCAGGAACCGGCCCGCCACGACGCTGCGCACCGCCGCCAGCGCCCCGGCGGGGTCGCGCAGATGAAGCAGGAGACTGCCCATGAACACGAAGTCAAAGCTCCCGGCTATCTCCGGCGAGAGGTCATAGACCGACAGGTCCAAGCGCGACACGTCCGCACCCAGCGCCGAGCGGGCCAGCTCGAAAGCCCGGCCCGTCCTTCCCCGGTCGCCCTCCCAGGCCCCGCTCGTGGAGGCGACCGACCCGCGGTCGCGCCGCGCGGGGCCCTGCCACTCCTGCCGCGCGGGATCGTCGAGGTCGACGCTCACCACCTCGGCGGCCCCCCGGCGCCACATCTCGAAGGCCCAGAACCCGTCGCTCGACCCGACGTCCAGGCACCGCATCCCCGACAGCGACGGGGGAATCGGGAGCCGCCCGACCACCGGCCGGTGATCGTAGAAGCCCGGGGTCAGGACGCCCCCCGGCAACTCGATGGTGTGGTACCAGTCGAGCGCGGTCACTTCCGCCGAGCGCGCGGTCATATCTGCGGCCAGACCCGTCACCGGCGCGACTATACGTGGGTGTTCGAGGCCGGAGGCGCGGCCGCCGGGGCTGGTACCGTGCCCTCCCGGCCGCGGGCGCGGGTGAACATGGTCGAGCTGAGCGTCGTCATCCCCGTCTATGGGTGCGCGGACTGCCTGCGAGCGCTGCACCGCCGGCTGCACGACACGCTCGGGTCGCTCGCCTCCTCCTACGAGATCGTGTTCGTGGACGACCGCAGTCCCGATGGCGCCTGGGAGACGCTGCGCGAGCTCGCGGCCGCCGATCCCGCGGTCAAGGCCCTGCGCCTGTCGCGCAACTTCGGCCAGCACGCGGCGATCACCGCCGGTCTGGCCAACAGTGACGGGCGCTTCACCGCGGTCATGGACTGCGACCTCCAGGACCCGCCGGAGGAGCTCGCGCGCCTGTACGCCAAGGCCCGCGAGGGTTACGACGTGGTGCTCACCCGCCGTCCCCGGCGCCGGCAGCCGATCCTGCGCCGCCTCTCCGGCAGCGCCTACTTCCGCGTGCGCCGCGCGCTCGTCGGGGGCAGCCTGGAGAACAACATGCCCAACCTCAGCCTGCTCACGCGCCAGGTGGTCGACGCCTTCCTGACCATGCGCGACCGCGACCGTCAGTACCTGCTGATCGTCGAGTGGCTCGGGTTCCGCCAGGCGATCGTCGACGTCGAGCAGGACGAGCGCTATGCCGGGCGCAGCTCCTACGGCGTCGGGACGCTGCTGCGGGTGGCCATCGACGGGATCTTCTTTCAGTCCACGGCCCTGCTGCGGTGGGTCGTGTACGCCGGGTTCGTGATCGCGCTGCTCGGTCTCGGGCTCGTCGCCTACGCGGTCATCGTCCTGATCGCCGGCCGGGATCTGCCCCAGTGGACCGCGCTCCCGATGCTCATCTTGCTGCTGACCGGGTTCTTGACCATCGCCGGCGGAGTGACGGGACTCTACGTGGGCAAGATCTTCGAGCAGGTCAAGGGCCGCCCGCTGTACGTGGTGGACACGCGCACCGACGAGGGAGTGGCCCGCGGCGTCGCCCACGAGCTCGGCCAGGCATCGCCGGACCGGGCTCCGGCCCCCCGCGAGACCGCGGCCGGAGTGCGCGCCCCACGCGCCGGCGGCTGAGGTCGCTCGTATCCTTCGCGCGCCCCGGCGATGAACGAGATCGTCTTCAACCGCCCGCACCCGACCGGGAGGGAGTTCGACTACATCGGGCAGGCGATCGCCCGGGGCTACCTGTCCGGTAACGGCCCCTTCAGCCAGCGCTGCGCGGCCTGGCTCCAGGAACGGACGGGCAGTCCGTGCGCGCTGCTGACCACTTCCTGCTCCAGCGCGCTCGAGATGGCCGTCCTGCTCTCCGGCATCGGCCCCGGGGACGAAGTGATCATGCCGTCCTACACGTTCGTCTCGGGCGCGAACGCGGTGGCCCTGCGCGGAGCCACTCCGGTGTTCGTCGACATCCGCCCCGACACGCTGAACCTCGACGAGCGGCTGCTCGAGGACGCCATCACGCCCCGCACCCGCGCCATCCTGCCCACCCATTACGCCGGGGTGGCGTGCGAGATGGATGCCATCGTCGACGTCGCCAGCCGCCACGGTCTGCTGGTGATCGAGGATGCCGCCCAAGGGGTGCTGGCCAGCTACGGTGACCGGCCGCTGGGCACCATCGGAACCCTGGGATGCCTGAGCTTCCACGAGACCAAGAACGTGACCTGCGGCGAGGGCGGCGCCCTGCTGGTAAACGACCGGGACTGGATCGAGCGCGCCGAGATCGCGCACGAGAAGGGCACCGACCGACGCAGATTCTTCCGGGGCGAGGTCGACAAGTACAAATGGGTGGATCTCGGGTCGTCGTTCCTGCCCAGCGACATCAGCGCGGCGTTCCTCTGGGCGCAGCTGGAGGAGGCCGACCGCATCACCGCGCGCCGGCTCGAGATCTGGCGCCTCTACCACGAGCGCTTCGCCGAGGCCGAGGCGAGGGGGCGCCTGCGCCGGCCGGTGGCGCCGCAAGGCTGCCGGCACAACGCCCACATGTATTACCTGCTGGCGTCGGACCGCTCGGCCCGCGACGCGCTGATCGCAGCCCTGGCCGAGCAAGGCATCATGGCCGTGTTCCACTACGTGCCGCTGCATTCCTCGCCCGCCGGGCGGCGCCTGGGTCGCGCCGCCGGGGACCTGCGCGTGACCGACGAGGCGTCCGATCGGATCCTGCGCCTGCCCTTGTGGGTGGGACTCGGCGATCGAGATGTCGAACGCATCGCCGGCGCCGTCCTGGCCGCGCTGTCGTGAGCGTCCTCCCGTGAGCGTCCTCCCGTGAGCCTCCTCCCACGAGCGTCGTCCCGTGAGCGTCCTCCCGTGAGCGTCCTCCCGTGAGCAGCGTGAGCGCACCCGTCACGGTCCTGGTCCTCGGCGCCGGCGGCAACGTCAGCCAGGGCATCCTCAAAGCCCTCGCCCGGGCGAGCCTGCCGTTCCGGGTGGTGGCCGCGTGCCTGACTCCGTTTGCCGTCGGCCTCTACCGGGCCGAGCGCGCGTACCTGTCACCTCGCGCGGACGACCCCGGCTTCATCGACTGGGTGATCGGCGTATGCGAGCGCGAGGGAGTCACCGCGGTGCTCTCGGGGGTGGAGCCGGAGCTCAGCGCGCTCGCCGAGGCGGCCGACGCGATTCGCCGGCAGACCGGCGCAGTGTGCATAGTCAGTTCGCCCCGAGTCCTCGAGATCGGACAGGACAAGCTGGCCACGTGCCGGTGGCTGGCCCAGCAGGGCCTTCCCCATCCCGGTTTCGCGTCAGCGGAGGACGCCGGCGAGCTGCGGGCCCTGGTGGCACGCCACGGCTTTCCGCTCATCGCCAAGCCTCGACGCGGACGCAGCGCGCGCGGAGTGGTGCGCGTGGACGACGAGCGTCAGCTCGAGCTGTTCGCCGGTCGCGATGACGTGATCGTCCAGGAGATGCTGGGCGTGAGCGAGAACGTGGACAGCGAACCCCCCGGAGAGCCCACCGGCCCCGCCGGGGACCGGCCGGCGCCCGCCGAGTACACGAGCGGTTGCTTCGTCGACGCCGGCGGCCGACTGCGAGGGTGCGTCGTCATGCGCCGCGAACTGCTCGACGGGACCACCGTGCGCGCCGAGGTCGGCGACTTCGAGCAGGTCCGCGAGATCAGCCAGCAGGTCGTCGCCGCGCTGGGGCCGCTGGGCCCGTGCAACGTGCAGCTGCGCCTGGCCAGGGATGGAGTTCCTACCCCCTTCGACATCAACGTCCGCTTCTCGGGCACGACCCCGGTACGCGCCCGGCTGGGCTTCAACGAGGTCGAGGCGGCCGTGCGTCACCTGGCGCTGGGAGAAGCTCCCCATGACCTGGCGCCCGCCCGGCACGGCACCGTCGTCAGGTACTGGAACGAGATGTACATACCGCCCGACGCCATCGAC
>DASZHF010000201.1:0-2361 GCA_035938095.1 Solirubrobacteraceae bacterium | reverse complement strand
GGGCCTGGTCTGGTACGGGGGCGTCATCGGGGGGACGCTGGCCGTGGTGGCCTGGGCCTGGTGGCGCCAGATGCTCAACCTGGCGCTGCTGGACGTGAGCGCGATCGCGCTCGCCCTGGGCTACGCGATCGGGCGCATCGGGTGCCAGGTCTCCGGCGACGGGGACTACGGGATCCGCTCCGACCTGCCGTGGGCCATGGGCTACCCGCACGGGACGGTACGCACCCTCCCGGGCGTGACCGTCCAGCCGACGCCCATCTACGAGACGCTGGCGATGGGATTGGTGGCGTGGGCCCTGTGGCGCTGGCGGGACTCGGTGCGCCCCGGGGCCTTGTTCGCGGTCTACCTGGTGCTCTCGGGGGTCGAGCGGCTGCTGGTCGAGTTCATCCGTCGCAACCACGTCGTGGCCGCGGGGCTGACCGCGCCCCAGCTCGAGAGCATCGGTCTGGCCTTGGTTGGCGTCGCCGCCCTGTTCTTCTTCGCGCGCCGGGGCGGGGTGCGGGCCGCCGGGGGCGCGGGCGCGGCCGCGGGCGGGGTGCAGCTCGCCTAGATGGGCTTGAACGCCCGCGCGATGAAGCGCAGCGCGGCGGCCTGGAGCTCGGAGTCGTGCTGGATCGAGCGGTGATGTCCCCCGGGGACCACGATCAGGCGCTTGTCGGGGGTGCGGGCGGCGCGGTGAAGCTCGATCGACTGGGCAACCGGGACCTGCTCGTCGCCCTCGGCGTGCATGATCAGCAGCGCCGTGTCGAGCCCGGTCACGGTGTCGCCCAGGTCGTGGGCCTCCAGGAAGACCTCGAGCGCCGGCCGGTCGGCCCTGAATTCGAACGCGTCCGAGCGCAGCCCGCGCAACAGCTGCTCGGCGCTGGTCGGACAGATGGCGACCACCGCGCGCGCCCGGAGCGGAGCGGCCGCCAGCAGCGCCAGGTAGCCGCCCATGCTGGACCCTCGCAGCGCCAGCGGGCCCGGCGGCAGGAGCTCGGCCATGCTGGCGATGTCCTCGAGCAGGCGCTGGTCGAGCTGATCCGGGCTCTCGCCATGGCCGCGCTGGTCGAAGGCGACGGCGGCCATGCCCGCCCCCCGGGCCGCCCGCGCGAAGTCATAGTGGCTCTCCTTGCACGAGCCGGCGCCATGGAGGATGAGCACGGCGCCGACGGGTTGTTCTGGGGGCAGGAAGAGGGCGTAGGCGAGGCCGTCGCGGACGCCCAGCTCGGCCGGCGGCTTGGGGATGGCCCTGCGGGTCGTGCGAGTCATTCCGGCGATGATGGCAGCGGGTCGCGATAATCGGGTGATGCTCGCCGCCCAACAGCTCTCGTCCGTGTTCCCGCTGGGAAGCCGCCTGAACGAGCGCGGTCGCCTGGAGGTCGGCGGGTGCGACACGATCGAGATCGCGCGCGAGTTCGGAACGCCCGCCTACGTCGTGGCCGAGGACGACCTCCGGGCCCGGGCCCGCGCCTTCATCGAGGCCTTGCGCGCGCGGCACGAGGACTTCGCCGTGGTGTTCGCCTCCAAGGCGTTCCCCTGCACGGCGGTGCTGCGGTTGTTCGCGCAGGAGGGGCTGTGGTGCGACGTGGCATCGGCGGGGGAGCTTCACCTGGCCCTGGAAGCGGGCTTTGCACCGGAGAGGATCGTCCTGCATGGCAACGCCAAGTCCGAGGCCGAGCTGGTGCTCGCCCTCGAGCGCGGCGTCGGTGTGATCGTGGTCGACAACTTCGACGAGATCGACCGGCTGGAGCGTCTCGTGGGCCGGTCGGGCGGCGCGGGGCAGGCGGTGATGGTGCGGGTCAATCCCGGCGTCGAGCCGAACACGCACGCCTCGATCTCCACTGGACAGGCGGACTCGAAGTTCGGCTTGGGGGTGAACGACGCCCGGACGGCGGTCGCTCGTCTCGCCGGTATGAGGGGGATCGAGGTCGTCGGCCTGCACGCCCACATCGGGTCGCAGCTGTATTCGCTCGAGCCATTCCGCGCCGCGGTGGGGGCGCTGGCCAGCGTGGGCGAATTTCCCGCCTACGACCTGGGCGGAGGGCTCGGCGCCCCTTATCTCCCGGGCGACAGTCCACCGTCGATCGAGGACTGGGTGGCGGCCAACGTGGAGACGGCCCACGAGCTGCTGGGACCCGACAAGCGGATCATGATCGAGCCCGGGCGCAGCCTGGTGGCCAACGGCGTGGTCACGCTCTACTCGGTGGAGAGCGTCAAGCGCAACGTCTCGACCTGGGTCGCGGTGGACGGCGGGATGTCGGACAACATGCGCCCGATGCTCTACGGCGCCCGGTACGAGGTTCACGTCGCGGATCGCTTCGGGGGATCGGTGCGCTGCCACGTGACCGGCAAGCACTGCGAGTCCGGTGACGTGATCGT
>DASZHF010000200.1:0-3085 GCA_035938095.1 Solirubrobacteraceae bacterium | reverse complement strand
TCCACAACATCATGCACAGGTTGTGGATGAAGCTGAAGGGACCCTTGACAGTTGCGCGAACTACGCGACGCCTCCGTCACCAACCATGGCGCGATAGATGCGCTCGAGGTCCTCGAGGGTGGCGAACTCCACCACCAGGCGACCTCGGCGGTTCTGTATGTCCACCTTGACGCGGGTGTTGAGGTAAGTCGACAAGAGGTCCTCGAGCTCGAGCACGCCGGGTTCGGGGAGCTTCTTCAGGGAGGGGCGCCGGCCTCCGCCGTCGGTAGTACTTGAGGTACCACCCTTCTTCTCGACCACTTCGGCCGGCGGCTCCTCGGGAGCGGGTGGCACGACGCGGAGGTCCACGCCGCCGTTGCGCACGAGGTCCTCGACGGCCCGGACCGTCAAGCCCTCGTCGACGATCCGCTCGACAAGCTTCTCCTGGAGGGCCCGGTCGGGCGTGCCAAGGAGCGCCCGGGCGTGGCCCGCCGAGATGGTCCGTTCGGCCAGCGCCCGCTGGGCGCCCGCCGGCAGCTGCAAGAGGCGCAGGGTGTTGGTAACGGTCGCCCGCCCCTTGCCCATGCGAGACGCCACTTGCTCGTGGGTGAGGCCGAACTCGTCGATCAGCTGCTGGTAAGCAGCGGCCTCCTCGAGGGCGTTGAGGTCGACCCGGTGCAGGTTCTCCACGAGCGCCTGTTCCAGGCTCGCGACGTCGTCGGCCCGCTGGACGAGGACCGGGATGGTCTGGAGCCCGGCCCGGCGGGCCGCTCGCCAACGCCGCTCCCCCGCGATGAGCTCGTAGCTCTCACCCTCGTCCTGGAGCTCGCGCACCAGGACCGGCTGCAGCAGGCCCACGGCCTTGATCGACGCGGCCAGCGAGGCCATGGACTCCTCGTCGAAGTTGCTGCGGGGCTGAAACGAGTTGGGGCGGATGTGGGAGATCGGCACGACCCGAAGGATCGAGTCGGACTCCCCGACCGCTTCACTTGGAATGAGGGCGCTGAGCCCCTTACCGAGTCCGCTGCGGCGCGCCATTGCTCACCTCCTTAGCCAGCTCGCGGTACGCCACGGCGCCTCGCGATGCAGGATCGAAAACCGTGATGGGCTGCCCGAACGACGGGGCCTCCGACAGGCGGACAGTTCGGGGGATCACAACCCGGCAGACGCGTTCAGAGAAGTGCTCCCTTACCTCGTTGGCCACGTCGACGGAGAGACGGGTCCGAGCGTCGTACATGGTGAGCACGATGGTGGTGACTTCGAGTGTCGCGTTCAGGTTGGTCGAGACCAGGTTCACGTTCCGCAGGAGCTGGCTCAGGCCCTCGAGGGCGTAGTACTCGCACTGGATCGGCACCAGGACCTCGTGGGCCGCCGCGAGACCGTTGACGGTGATGAGTCCCAGCGAAGGGGGGCAGTCGATCAGCACGAAATCGAAGTCGTCGACGATGCTCTCGATGGCACGGCGGAGCTTCAGCTCCCTACTGAAGGCCGGCACGAGCTCGATCTCCACGCCGGCCAGGTGGATGGTGGCGGGAGCGACGAAGAGGTTCTTGACGCTTGTGGGCTCGATGCAGTCCTCGAGGGGTTGATCCCGCATGATCACGTCGTACATCGAGAGCTCGAAATTGCGGGCCTCGACACCGAGCCCAGTGGTGGCGTTCCCCTGCGGATCCAGATCGACGACGAGGACCCGATAGTCCTGTTCGGCCAGGGCCGCTCCGAGGTTCACCGTGGTCGTGGTCTTCCCGACGCCGCCCTTCTGATTAGCTATAGCGATTACCCGAGGCAGCTCACGGGCAGCCGGCTTCGACCCGTTGAGCAGCTCGGTGGCGTCGTCGCGGATGGACGGGGCCCGCATAGCCGGTTCGCTTTCCCGAGCCGGAGCGGGCGCCTTCACCGGCTTTTGTGCCTTCTGCTTCTTCGCCATCTCCGCCTTTGGTTTGGGCGCCTCGACCGGGTCAGGCGCCGAAACTACGTCCTCTGACACGAATTCTGCGTGGGCCGTCTCTGGCCCGGGTTCGGCCTCCGTGGCCGCTTCCACGACCGCCGGCGCCGCGACTGCGGGCTCTTCTGCCATAGGAGGGGACACCGTAGCGGGGGAGGGCGGAACGGGTTTCGGCGGCGTGTCTGCCTGGTCCTGAGGCGCCATTTCGACCCGCGGCTCTGGCGCCGGAGGTGTGCCGTTCGTTCCCTGCTCAGGGTCCGCACTCAGCCTCCTGACCGGATCGGTGGATGTGGGCCGGTCGGTGGAGATAGGGCTGTGCCGCTGGTCGGTCGGAAGTGGTGTCGGCGTCTTGTCCCTGCGCCGGATGCGCATCAGGCGGGAAATCCGAGTCGCCACGGCACGACGCCTATCCTGGCGTCCCCGGGGCAGCGGGTCAAGACTTCAGCCTCGGTTTCACGTGAAACTTCAGCCGGAAAAGTGCGGGCAGGGGAGCCTCCGGTTCCACGTGAAACATTCCCGAAGCTGAGCAGGATTCCGGGACTGGTCGGCCGTTCCCGCGGCGTGCGCCGGAAGTGGATTAGGAACGCCTTGGGGGCTCAGAAGAGGGGCCGCTTCGCCGGAACGCCGTCTCGGCGAGGAAACCGATCGGGACAGGGATCGGCCTGGCGGAGCGTCTGGTAGTCGAAGTCCTCGCGCACCAGACGATCCGGCACCAACCCGAGCTGGCGTAGGGGCTCGGCCGGCCAGCGGGCGGGTCCGGGGGATTCCGGTGTGAAGCCCCCCGGATCGTCGGGGGGGTCGCCGGGTGGCTCGGAGACGACCAGCCAGCCGCCGGATTTGAGCAGGGGGGCGGCGCACTCGGCCGCAACGGCGGGCCGGCCGAAAGAACGGGCCAGAACCCCGTCGAAGTGGCCTCGGACGCTCGGGTCCCGCCCTGCCCCCTCGGCCCGCTGGTGGAGGACCGAGACCCGGTCCCCGAGACCGAGGCGCCGGACTGCGTCGCTCAGGAAGGCCGTCCGTCGGCCCTGGGAATCGAGGAGGACGAGGGTGGCCTCTGGCCAACGGGTGGCGACGACGAGGCCGGGGATCCCGCCCCCCGAGCCGAGGTCCAGCAGGACCGGCGGGGTGACGCCGTCAGGCCAAAGGCGGCGGCAAATGGTG
>DASZHF010000199.1:0-4336 GCA_035938095.1 Solirubrobacteraceae bacterium | reverse complement strand
TCGAGGTCGGTGAGGACGTCGCCGTTGAGCATCACGAAGCGCTCGTCGAGCATGGGCTCGGCGAACTTCAGCGCGCCGGCCGTTCCCCGGGGCTCGGGTTCCTCGACGAAGCGCAGTCGCATCCCCAGCTCCGACCCGTCTCCCAGGACGTTGCGCACGCTGGTCGCCAGGAAGCCGCACGACATGATCACGTCGTCGATGCCGTGTCCCCGCAGCCATTCGAGCATGAACGTGATGAACGGGCGATTCACGAGCGGGACCACCGGTTTGGGCACCGTGGACGTCAGTGGGCGCAGCCGCGTACCTTCGCCCCCGACCAGGATCACCGCCTGCATACGACCTCCGGCATGGCCGACAGCATGCCAGCCTTCAGCGGCGGCCGATGCCCTCGTAGCTCAGCCCGGCCGCTCGGACCGCGTCGGCGTCGAGAGCGTTGCGCCCGTCGACCACGAGTTTGCCGGCCATCACCTTGGCCGCCTCATTCCAGTCGAGCTCGCGGAACTCGCTCCACTCGGTCACGAGCACCGCGGCGTCGGCGCCGCGTAGCGCGTCGAGGGCGGAGCCGGCGAATTCCAGCGCCGGCAGCAGCGGGCGGGCCGTCGGCTCGGCCACCGGGTCGTAGGCCTTCACGGTGGCCCCCTCGGCCTGCAGGCGCGCGCTCAGCACCAGCGACGCTGCCTCGCGCATGTCGTCGGTGTTGGGCTTGAACGCCAGTCCCAGCAGGGC
The DNA here is from genome assembly GCA_035938095.1 of Solirubrobacteraceae bacterium. GTDB lineage: Bacteria > Actinomycetota > Thermoleophilia > Solirubrobacterales > Solirubrobacteraceae > AC-64. The sequence continues at coordinate 3,610 of DASZHF010000199.1, read as the reverse complement.
CACGTTCTTGCCGACGAGCGACCCGAGGTGCTTCTCGAGCTTGCCGACCACGCGGCGTTTCTGGAGCTCGTTGACCTCGATGACCGCGTTCAGCAGCTGGAAGTGGTACCCGCTGTTACCCGCGAGCTGCTTGAGCCCGGTGACATCTTTTGGGAGGCACGAGCCAGAATAGCCTAAGCCCGGCCGCAGGAAGTGAGGGCCGATGCGCGCGTCCAGACCCATGCCCCGGGCCACCTCGGTGACGTCCGCTCCCGTCTCCTCGCATACGTTGGCGATCTCGTTGATGAACGAGATCTTCGTGGCCAGGAAAGCGTTCGATGCCAGCTTGATCATCTCCGCGCTGCGGATGTCGGTGCGCACGAGCGGGGCGCCGAACGGCGCGTAGAGCTCGACCACCGCATCGCCCGCCCAGTCGCCCTCGTCGCCGACGACTACACGGTCCGGATTGAGGAAGTCTTCGACGGCGCTGCCCTCCTTGAGAAACTCCGGACAGGAGACGTAGCGAAAGCCGGCCTTGCCGGTGTCTCGGAACTGGCGCTGAACCGCCGCCCCGGTGCCCACGGGTACGGTCGACTTCATCACCAGCGCGTGGCGCTCCGACGGTGGAATGGCGTCGACCACGGCGTGCACCGCGGACAGGTCGGCGTCTCCCGAGTAGGTGGGCGGAGTCCCGACGGCCACGAACAGCAGCCGGGCGTGCTCGAGCGCGGGAGCCAGGTCGGTGGAGAAGTGCAGCCGGCCCCGGTGCTTGCTCACCAGCTCCTCGAGGCCGGGCTCGAAGATGGGCACCTCTCCCGCCTGCAGGCGCCCAACCTTGTCCGCGTCCACGTCGACGCACCACACCTCGCTGCCCAGCTCGGCAAAGCCCGCGGCCGTCACCAGCCCCACGTAGCCGGTGCCGATCACGGCGATCGGTTCGCGCTCGTTGACCATCAGAGTCGGGGAAGGCTAGCGAGCACCTCCGCTAGCTCAGCCCGCCCTCGACCGCGCGCAGGCCGCCCGCCGGCGGGCGGGCCAGGTAGGCGGGCAGGGTCTGGACGAAGTCGACCAGCCCCTGCCGGTAGCGCGCGAGCGAGGCCAGCGAGACCCACTCGTCGGGGCCGTGGTGTCCGGCCCCGACCGGGCCGAACTCAACGGCCGGGATCCCGGCGTCCAGGAAGCAGATGGCGTCGGAGGCTCCGTCGCGGCCCACGCTCAGGGCGTCGCGCCCGGTCGAGCGGGCCACCGCCTCGCGCAGCGCCACCACGTAGGGGTTGCCCGGCGGCACGTTGGCGGGCGCATGGGTGAAGGAGCGCGTGACCTCGAGGTCCGGGATGCCCCGCAGCTGGGCCAGGATCTCGCCCGGGTCCTGATCGGGCAGGTAGCGGATGTCCACATCCATGACGCATGCGTCGGGAACCTTGTTGAACGCGTCTCCTCCGTGGATGCGGGCCAGGTTGATCGACGGTCGCTCGAACAGCTCCGAGGACTCGCGCGTGAACGGCAGCGTCTCCATGTGGCGGAACGCGTCATAGGCCTTGAGGATCGCGTTGTCGCCGAGCCACGGCGTCGAGCCGTGAGACGCGCGTCCCGACAGCTCGACGGTGACCGCCAGCACCCCCTTGGCCTGTACGCCGATATGCAGGTCGGTCGGCTCTCCGGTGATGGCGAAGTCCGCGCGCAGCCCGTCGGCGACCAATACGTCGGTCGAGCGTGACTCGACGTCCTCGGCCTCCTCGTCGGGCACGCACAGGAAGATCACCCGCACCCCGTCCTGCTCGACCGTATCCCGGACCGTGCACATCATCACCGCCAGGCCGCCCTTCATGTCATAGGCGCCGCGACCGATCAGACGGTCGCCCTCCACGCGGGGCTCGAACTGCCCGGCCCGGGCCGGGACGACGTCGAGGTGGGCGTGCAGGACGACCGAGGGCGCCCGGTCTGGCCCCACCTCGGCGAGCAGGACGGGCAGGCCGCGGTGATCTCGCTCCGAGACCGGGATGTCGCGCGCCTCCAGCCAGCCCCGGACGAACTGGGCGGCGCTGTGGATGCCCTCGGCTGTGGAGGTGTCATAGGCGATGAGCCGTTCGGCCAGCGCGCGCTCGTCCATCGAGTCCACGGTAGCGGGCGCCCGTGTGCGGGGCCGCCCAGAAGTGGGTATTGCCCCGGGGACGTCATGGCAGTTACGCTCGTCCTACGCGGCGTTGTTCACGCTCGCTGAGAGTCGATCCAGAGTTAGAACGCGAGTCAGGAGGAGTTGATGCTCGGTCGTTGGAGCCGTTACGCGCCGTTGACCGGCGTGGCCTTCGTGGCATTGATCGTTGCCGGTGTAGCGACTAGCAACAACACGCCCAACTCGGATGCCAGCGGCCAGAAGGTGCTCGCCTTCTACCAGGCTCACCACTCGAGCCAGCAGACTGGCGACTTCCTGTTCGCGCTGGCCGTCGTGTTCCTGGTGTTCTTCACCGGCTCGCTGCGCGGCTACCTGCGGCGTACTCCGGCCGCCGAGGCGCTCAGCGCGGTGGTGTTGGCCGGCGCCGTGCTGCTGGGAACCGGCCTGTTGATCTTCTCCGGATTGGACTTCGCGCTCTCAGACGTCCCGAGCAAGCTCGACCCGGCGGCGGCCCAAGCCCTCAACCTGCTCGACAACGACCTCTTCTTCCCGGTCGCAGCCGGCGGATGCATCTACGGGATCGCGGCCGGCCTGGCCATCCTGCGCGGCGCGGCGCTCCCCGACTGGCTGGGCTGGGTGGCGATCGTGATCGGGATCGCGGCGGCGACCCCGGCGGCATTCCCCGCGCTCATCGCCTTCGCCGTGTGGACCGTGGTGGTGGGCATCCTCGTGTATATGCGCACCGGCGCGGACGCCACAGCCCCCCTTTCCGATCCGGCCGGTGCCTGAGGCGCAGGGTGAGCCTCGAAGCCGCGTCCGGGACGCCGTAGCGGGAGACCTACCGCGGATCGTTGAGATCTACAACCAGTCGATTCCCGGCCGCCGCGCCACGGCCGACCTGGAGCGGGTCACCGTCGAGGACCGCGCGCACTGGTTCGAGCAGCACGACCCGCGGCACTGGCCCCTGTGGGTGGTGGAGGCCGGCGGACGGGTCGCGGCCTGGTTGAGCCTGGAGCGGTTCTACGGGCGAGCCGCGTATGACGCCACCGCGGAGGTGAGCGTATACGTCACCAGCGAAGAGCAGGGGCAGGGCTTTGGGAGGTTGCTGCTCTCGCTGGCTCTCGAGCGGGCCCCGGAGCTGGGACTGGCGAGCCTGGTCGCGTTCGTGTTCGACCACAACGAGCCCAGCCTGTCGCTGTTCGAGGGCCTGGGCTTCGCGCGCTGGGGGCACCTGCCCGGGGTGGCGCGCCTGGACGGCGTCGAGCGCGACGTCGTTGTCCTCGGTCGGCGCGTCGCGGGCTGACCTCACGGACCGCCGAGCGAACCTCACGGGCCGGGTGAGCCCCAAGAACCGCGCAACGATCGGCTAGGTAGAGACGACGCTCAGGAAGGCCTCGGCGCGGTCCAGGTCGCGCCGAGCCCGGGCCTGCTCCTCGGATCCGTCCTCGGCGCGTTCGGCCGTCTCCCGCGCGCGCCTCAGGCGCTCCTCGATCCCCGCCCGGTCCAGCTGGTCGGGCG
>DASZHF010000198.1:0-15959 GCA_035938095.1 Solirubrobacteraceae bacterium | reverse complement strand
AGTACACCTACCTGGGCCACACCGCCGAGGAGCTCAACGCGTACGCGTTCACCGCGCTCTCGCGGCGGCTGAAGGTGATCGGGCTAGGGCTGCCGGCCATGGTGTAGGCGCCGAGGGCGCCTCTGGCTACCGGTGTTCGGGCGGCTACCGGTGTCCGGCTCGGCCGCTACCGGTGTCCGGCTCGGCCGTGTCGCCGGTGGCGATGCCTTCGGCGCGCGCGATGCCGCCGATGTCGCCCGCGGTGGTGACGTGCCCGACGCTGCTGGGCCGACTGCCGCAACGGGGGCGATCCCGAGGAGCCAGCGCCGGCCCCCGAATTCGAACCTGGGGAGCTGCCGCTCGAGGATCCGGGTCCGCTCGACCCGCCACGTCCGCTCGATCCGCCACCGCCGCTCGATCCGCCACCGTGGCTCGCGCCGCCCGTCCCGTTCGTGCCTCCCAGCGGAGCCGGCAGGGCACCGGGCGGCGCCCCGACCGGCAGCGACGGCAGGGACGGCAGGGACGGGAGCGAGCCCGGCAACCCGTTCGGCAACGACACGCCGGGAACCCCGGCGGCGGGCACGCCAACGTCAGCGCGCGACGAAACCGCCGGGAAGATCAATGCAATCAAGCACGCGGTGCCGGTTCCCGCGGCGCGCCGCGATACACCCCGTCCCTTCGACCGGAGGGTGCTCGCCTTGCGCGTTCGCACACGGCCTCCTTGCCGATGACGTTATTTCCCATGGGCAATCTACCCGCCAAACCGCGGGTCCCATCGCCGGCTCAACTCATGTACGAGCCGTCACTCGCGCCTGCCGCCCACCAATCTTTAGACCGCCCGTCTTAAGATCAGTGAGATGCCCGAGCCGACCGCGCCCCCACACTCCCAGTGACTTCGTCCGACGACGCTCCTCAGGCGGTGCGCATCCGCGAGGTGGGCCCCCGGGACGGCTTCCAGAACGAGCCGGAGGTGATCCCCACCCACGAGAAGGTCGAGTTGATCGATGCCCTGGCGCGGACGGGCCTGAGGCGCCTGGAGGTGACCAGCTTCGTGCGCGCGGACGTGATCCCGCAGCTCTCCGACGCCGCCGCGGTGCTCGAAGCCATCCGCCCGCCCGAGCAGGTCGCGATCGGCGTCCTGATCCCCAACCAGCGCGGTCTCGAGCGAGCCCTCCCCCTGCGCGATCACTTCCAGGAGATCAACGTGTTCCTGTCGGCGACCGAGACTCACAACCAGCGCAACGTCAATCGGAGCGTCGAGGAGTCCCTCTCGGGAGCCGAGCAGGTCATCGACACGGCGCTGGGACAGGGGATCCGCTGCGAGGGCGTGATCTCGGTCGTGTTCGGGTGTCCTTACGAGGGTCACGTGGAACCCGACCGAGTCCTCGGGATCGCCACCCGGCTGGTCGGGGCCGGGGCCCAGGAGGTGGCTTTCGGTGACACGACCGGAATGGCCAACCCCAGGCAGGTGCGCGAGTTCTTCAGCCGGGCCCGGGACACGCTCGGGCCGGAGGTCGAGCTCACGGCGCACTTCCACAACACTCGCGGCCAGGGCCTGGCCAACGTTCTCGCGGCGCTGGAGGCGGGCGTCGACAGCTTCGAGTCGAGCTTCGGCGAGCTCGGCGGCTGCCCGGTTCCCCCGGGCTCGACGGGCAATATCGCCACCGAGGATCTGGTGTCGATGCTGCACGAGATGGGAATCGAGACCGGCGTAGACCTGGGCGCCCTGATCGAATGCTCGCGCGCGGTCCAGCAGGTTCTCGGGCGGCCCCTGGGCAGCCACACCCTGGTCGCCGGTCCCGTGGACTGGCATACGGCGTAAGGAAGTTCAGCGGACGCCGGTCCGGTGGACGGGCCCGGGGCGCAGGGAAGCTCAGCGGCCGGAGAACGCGGGCTGGCGCCGCTCCGCGAAAGCGCGCGTGCCCTCGGCGAAGTCCTCGCTCTGCGCGCACAGCTCCTGGACCGTGACCTCCTGCTCGAGCGTGACGGCAAGCGCCGGCTTGGCGGCAGCGTCGATGACGCGCTTGGCGTGCGCCACCGCGAGCGGCGCGCAGGCCAGCAGCTCGGTGACGAGGGCGTCGGTGGCGGCGTCGAGCTCGTCCGCCGGCGCCACGCGGTTGGCGAGCCCGATCCGCTCGGCCTCGGTCCCGTCGATCATCCGGCTCGTCATGATCAGTTCCTTGGCCCGGCCGACCCCAACCACGCTGGGCAACCGCGAACAACCCCCAACATCCGGTATCAGCCCCACCCGGGTCTCGGGTATCCCGACGATCGCATCCGCGGCGATGACCCGCAGGTCGCAGGCCAGCGCCAGCTCGAGCGCTCCTCCGATGCAGCCGCCCTGGATCTCGGCGATCGTGGGCTTGAGCATCTCCTCGCACAGGTTCCAGGCTCCCAGCACGCCGGTGCGAAACTCGCGCAGCCGATCGGGCTCTGCCGCCAACGCTCCCAGCGCGGCAAAGTCCATGCCCGCCGAGAACATCGGCCCCGCGCCGCGGATCACCACGCACAGGACCTCGGGGGCGTGGGCGGCGCTGTACAGGGCGTGGCCCAGTCCGTCGATGAGCGCCTGGTTCATCGCGTTGCGCTTCTCGGGCCGGTTCATGATGATGTGACGGACCGAGTCGCGGTCCTCGGTGACGACGATGCTCATGGGGCTCCTCCTTTGGTAGGCCCGCGCCGCCCGGCGCCCGCTCAGGCTAACCGCTCGTGCTCTCGGCGGGCTGAGTCGGGGGCGTGTTGCGCAACAGCCTTCGCAGGTCAAGGAACGCGATCGCCCCGATCAATCCAGGAATCAGCAGCGACAGGGCCCGGTAGACGAGCACGCCGGCGGCCGCGGTCGTGGCCGGGGCGCCATACAGGACGAGCATTCCGATCAGCCCTGCCTCCACACCCCCGACGCCCCCGGGCAGCGGCAGCTCATTCCCCAGCATCCCCACCAGGTAGGCCATCACCACGACCCCGAACGTGGGAGCGTGCCCGAAGGCCGATAGCGCCGCCCACAGGGCCGCGTTGTCGAACAGCCAGTAGCCCACAGCGGCGGCGAGCTTGCTGTCGGGTCTCCGCAGCGCACGGAGTGTCTCCCGAATGCCGCCCGCGACCGGCGCCAGCCAGGCGGCCATTCTCGGATGGAGCTCACGGTGCTCCGCTTCCCGCGACGCCAGCCACCCGACGGCGAGCGCGGCCGCGATGGTCAGCGCTCCCACCCCGGCCGGCAGCCAGCTCAACAGCGGGTTCTGCGATCCGCTCAGCAGCCCGCTGCCCAGTCCGATCCCGAACAGCACGAGCGCCCCCACGTTCGCGGCACTTGTGATCAGGAACAGGAACACCGAGCGTTCGGCGATGCGCTGCGCCGGGACGCCTCGTGAGTGCAGCACCCACGCCCCCAGCGCCAGGCCGCTCGTCCCGCCCGCCGAAACGAGGGAGTTGGCGGCCATCTCGGACCACGCCAGCCGCGACGTGAGCTGGCGCGGCCCGCGCGAGAACACGCGCTCGAACAGGAGCACGAAGCTCACGCACGACAGCAGCTCGAGCACCACGCCCAGCGCCACCCACCACGGATCGGCGCGCTTGAGCTCCCGGGTCACGCTGTGCAGCCCGGGGATCGCCCACAACAGGCCGACGACGAGCACGACGAAGATGGCGGTGGCGATGATGCTGTTGCGCCAGCGGGGCGCGGACACGCCGGCCTGGGCGAAGCCGGGGTCCTGGGGGTCGTGCCGGCTGAGCAGGCGCACCATTGGCGACCACACTCTGGCACGCCGGCGTGCCCCGGACCCACCCGCGTACTAGGCTCCCGGCCGCAGCACCTCGAGCTAATCGACACGGAGGCTTCATGGCGCAGATCAGCACTGTCGGCATCCTCGGCGCCGGCCTTATGGGCCACGGCATCGCGCAGGTGACCGCCCAGGCCGGTTACGACGTCGTGCTGCGCGAGGTCGACGATGCGGCCCTGGCCAAGGGGATCGGCCAGATCGAGAAGCAGCTCGCCCGCGCGGTCGAGAAGGGGCGGGCCGAGCAGGCCGACGCCGACGCCGTCCTCGCCCGCATCAAGGGCACCACCGACTACGGCGACCTGGCCGGCAGCGATCTGGTCATCGAGGCGATCACCGAGAACCTCGAGCGCAAGCTCGAGATGTGGCGCACCGTCGACGAGTTGGCCAAGCCCGAGGCGTACTTCGCCACCAACACGTCCTCGCTTCCGGTGATCAACCAGGCCGCCGCCACCAGCCGCCCCGACCGCTTCCTGGGCCTGCACTTCTTCAACCCCGCGCAGGTCATGAAGCTGCTGGAGGTCGTGCGTTGCGTGACCACGTCGGACGAGGCCTTTCAGGCCGGCCTGGACTACGGCCAGCGCATCGGCAAGCTGACCGTCCAGACGAAGGACAAGGCCGGTTTCATCGTGAACCGCCTGCTGGTCCCATATCTGCTCGACGCGATCCGCGCCTACGAGGAGGGGGTGGGGTCGATCCCCGAGATCGACGAGGCGATGAAGGCCGGCGCCGCGCACCCGATGGGCCCACTCACGCTTGCCGATTTCGTGGGTCTGGATACGCTGGGCGCGATCTGCGACGTGATGTTCGACGAGTTCCGGGAGCGGCGCTTCGCCCAGCCCCCGACGTTGCGCAAGATGCTGGCCGCCGGCTGGTACGGGCGCAAGTCGGGGACCGGGTTCTACGATTACTCGGGCGAGACTCCGCAGCCCAATCCGGGGCTTGCGTAGCGGCCGGCGAGTGAGCGATCTCCGCGACGCGACCGAGCGGGCCCACGCGGGCGGGCCCGAGCGTCACCACGTCAAGTCGCACGAGCAGGGCAAGCTCGAGGTCCGCGAGCGCATCGCGCTGCTGCTCGACCCCGACAGCTTCGCCGAGGAGGCCCTGCTGGCCAACTGGGATGCCGAGGGGTTGGGCGCCGATGGGGTGGTCACCGGGATCGGAACGCTCGCGGGCCGGCCAGTGGCCGTGATGGCCAACGACCCGACCGTCAAGGCCGGCTCGTGGGGCCCCAAGACGGTCGAGAAGATCCTGCGCATCCAGGAGCGAGCGCTCGAGCGCGAGATCCCGCTCGTCTATCTCGTCGACTCGGCCGGCGCGCGCATCACCGAACAGGTGCAGATGTTCCCGGGGCGTCGCGGCGCGGGCCGCATCTTCCACAACGAGGTCAAGCTGTCCGGGATCGTGCCCCAGGTGTGCGTGCTGTTCGGCCCCAGCGCCGCGGGCGGCGCCTATATCCCGGCCTTCTGTGACCTGGTGATCATGCGCGACGGCAACGCGTCCATGTACCTGGGCTCGCCGCGCATGGCCGAGATGGTCATCGGCGAGCACGTGACGCTCGAGGAGATGGGTGGAGCTCGGATGCACACGGGCGTCTCGGGCTGCGGCCATCAGCTCGTGGCCACCGACGAGGAGGGGATCGAGCAGGCGCGGCGTTACCTGCACTACTTCCCCTCGAACTGGCGCCAGCAGCCACCGCCGGCGCCCCCGACTGGGCCCGGCGCGGACCCGGCGACACTGCGCGATCTGATCCCGGCCGACGAGAACAAGCCCTTCGACGTCCAGGCCCTGATCGACACGCTCGTCGACGACGAGTCGTTCATGGAGATCCATCCGCGCTGGGCGCGCGAGCTGGTCGTCGGCTACGCCCGCCTCGACGGCCGCGCGGTGGGGATCGTGGCCAACCAGCCCAAGCACAAGGGCGGCGTGCTGTTCGTCGACTCGGCCGACAAGGCCGCCAGGTTCATCTGGACGTGCAACGCGTTCAACATCCCGCTCGTCTTCCTGGCCGACGTCCCGGGCTTCATGATCGGCACCCAGGTCGAGCGCCAGGGCATCATCCGCCACGGAGCGAAGATGATCAGCGCGGTCTCCGAGGCAACCGTCCCCAAGCTGTCGGTCATCGTCCGCAAGGCCTACGGCGCCGGGCTCTACGCGATGGCGGGACCGGCGTTCGACCCCGACTGCTGCCTGGCCCTGCCCACCGCCTCGATCGCGGTGATGGGCCCGCAGGCGGCGATCAATGCCGTCTATTACAACCAGCTGCAGGCGATCGAGGACCCCGACGAGCGTGCCCGCCGGACCGAGGAGCTGCGCCAGGAGTACGCGTCCGATATCGACATCCTGCATCTGGCCTCGGAGCTCGTAGTCGACGCGGTCATCCAGCCCGAGGACCTGCGCTCCGAGCTCGTCCGGCGCCTGGCCCTGGCCGAGTCGAAGGTGCGGTCCTGGCCCGCGCGCCACAACCCGGTTACTCCCGTCTGACGGCTCCGGCCCGCTGGCGCGTCTTTACAGCCGGCCCGCCAGCTCGATGAAGTAGTCCAGCGCCGCCGGGTTGGCCAGCGAGTCGACGCTAGCCGCCCGCTCGGGCGCCATTCCCATCAGGATCTTCTTGACGGGCACCTCGAGCACCTTGCCGCTGAGCGTGCGCGGCACCTCGGTGATCTGGTGGATCTCGTCGGGAACGTGGCGGGGAGAGCAGTCCTCGCGGATGCGCCGCTTGATCTGCGCCCGCAGGTCGTCGTCGAGCTTCACCCCCTCGCGCAGGACGACGAACAGATGCATCACCAGCTCGCCTCCCTCGCGCCCGGGCACGTCGACCACCAGGCTGTCGACCACCTCGGGCACGGCGGCGGCGGCGCGATAGATCTCGCTCGTGCCCATGCGCACGCCCTGGCGGTTGATCGTCGAATCGGAACGTCCGTAGATGACGGCCCCGCCGCGCGGAGTGATCCTGATCCAGTCTCCGTGGCGCCACACCCCGGGGTACATGGAGAAGTAGCTCTCGCGGTAGCGGTCGCCGACCCCATCCGGACCGGCCTCACCATCGCCCCAAAAGAACAAAGGCATGGAGGGCATCGGTCGGGTGATCACCAGCTCGCCCACTTCGTCGACCAGGGCATGACCGTCGTCGTCCCACGCCTCCACCGCGGCGCCCAGCGCTCGGCATTGAATCTCGCCGAGGTACACGGGCAGCAACGGGCATCCGCCCACGAACGCCGTGCACACGTCCGTTCCGCCACTCGTGGAGAACAGCCACACGTCGGACTTGACGTGCTCGTAGACCCAGGCGAAGCCCTCGGGCGGCAGCGGCGACCCGGTCGACCCGATCGCCTCGAGCGTAGCCAGGTCGTGGTTGCGACCGGGCTCGACGCCGGCCTTCATGCATGCCGTGAGAAAGCCGGCGCTGGTCCCGAAGCACGTGATGCCGGTGCGCTCGGCCACGCCCCAGAGGACGTCGAGGTCCGGGTGGCCCGGGTTTCCGTCGTAGAGCACGATGGCGGCGTCGGTGAGCAGGCACCCGACGAGGAAGTTCCACATCATCCATCCGGTCGTGGTGAACCAGAACATGCGATCGCCGGCGTGGAGATCGAGGTGCAGGTGGCCCTTCTTGAGCTGCTCGAGGAGGATCCCGCCGTGGCCCTGCACGATGGCCTTGGGCAGCCCCGTGGTGCCGGATGAATAGAGCACCCACAAGGGGTGCGCAAAGTCGACCTGCTCGAAGATCAACGCCGTGGTCGGGGCACCATCGTCTGCCGCTGGCCCGATTTCCTCCCACCGGCGGACGGCGCCCAAGCCACCGAGATCGGCGTCGGGATCCAGATAGGACACGACGACCGTGGCGGTGAGCGTGGGCATGGCCGCCTGCAGCTCGGCGACGACGGCCCGACGGTCGAAGTCCTTGCCTCCATAGCGGTAGCCGTCGACCGCGAGCAGGACCTTGGGTTCGATCTGCGCGAAGCGGTCGATGACGCTGCGCGCGCCGAAGTCGGGCGAGCAGCTCGACCAGATCGCTCCCAGGCTGGCGCAGGCCAGGAAGCCGATGACCGCCTCGGGGATGTTGGGCAGGTACGCGACGACGCGGTCGCCGCGCTGCACTCCCAGCGAGCGCAGCCCCGCCGCGACCCGGGCCACCTCCGCCTCGAACTCGCCCCATGTGAGCTGCGCGAGCGGGCGCAGCTCTGATGTGTGCAGGATCGCCACGTCGTCCGCGCGCCGGTCGCGGAAGATGTGCTCGGCGTAGTTGAGCGCGGCGCCCGTGAACCAGCGGGTGCCGGGCATCTTCTCGCTCTCCATCACCCGTTGATAGGGCTTGGAAGCACGCACGTCGAAGTAGTCCCACACGGCGCTCCAGAAGCCCTCGAGGTCCTGCACCGACCAGCGCCACAGGCTCTCGTAGTCACCGAACGTCCGGCCCTCGCGTTCGCCCACCCAGCGCATGAAGTCGGTCAGCGTCGCGCGTTCCCTGCGCTCGGGGGAAGGGGACCACAGGACGGTCTCCGACGCGGTGCTCGCCATCGGCACTAACGCTACTTCACTTCTCCTGAGTGGCCTGTCGCTGCTCGAGATCGTCGTCGAGCCGGCCCACGAGGGCCAAGCACAGCTCCAGCGCGGCGTCCATCGATTCAGGATCGAGGTGGTCCGGTAGGTCGCCGGGCTGGTGCGCGGCGGGCACCTGGTCGCGTTCGTCGCGGCAGCCGATGGCGATCGCGGGCCAGCGGGCGACCCGCGCCGGAAAGCTCTGCGCGGCGCCGTGCGAGGCGTACGAACGTGCACCCAGCGCCGCGTCGGCCCGCGCGGCGCGCTGGCAGAGCTCGATCAGGCGCGGGTGATAGCGGAGTGCCAGCAGCTGTCCGTCACGAGTCAGCCAGCGAGGAGTGCCGGCCCCGCAGGGATCGATCGCCAGCACGGCGCTCTCCTCGGCTCGCCGGTTTCGGCGCGAGCGTACGAACGCGCGCATCCCCAGCGCCGGTCCCTCGCCCGCGCCGGCCAGGACCAGCTCGACGTCGAGGCGGCGGGGCGCGTCGCGGTCGAGCGCCTCCACCAGCGCGAGCGCCACTCCGACGGCGCTGGCGTGCACGTTGGCGCCGGGCGAGAAGTCGGACAGCGCGATGTCCACGAGCGCGGCGAAGCCCAGCATGAGCGCGACGGTGGGGATGAACTGCACGGCTCCGACGGCGGCGCCGCCCGCGCCCTCCAAGCGGGCCAAGGCCACGCCGCACAGCGCGAGCACCGCTGCCGCGAGCGCGCCGAGGGGGGAGGGGAGGTGGCCGCGCAGCGCCCGTCGAAGCGAGGCCTCGAGCCCCGCCCAGCGTCCGTAAATGGCGCCGGTTCGCCCCGCGTCGGTGGCCGCCACAACGGTCAGGCGCACGGTACCCGGGGATGTGCGGCGCGGTGGCGAGACGACGTTTTGAGTAGCCCGGCGCGGGGTGATCAGGCGGACGAGGTGAAATCGCGCGGTGAGGTCGCCGACCTGTGAGACCAGCACCAGTCCGAGCACCCCCAGGCCGGCGGCGGGCTCCCACACGCTGAGCACACTCCCTCCGGTGGCGAGCGCGCAATGAAGCAGATGGACGAGCGCCCAGTCGGGCCTGACCCACACCGTCTCCAGGGTGGCGTCGCGGCCGCTCGCTCGCAGCTCGTCGCGCAGCCAGCGCGCGACCCTTCGCTCGGAGTCGCTTCCCGCCGCCCGCCTGGGGACCGACGCCAGGCGGGTGGCGACCTCGAGTGGATCCATAGGCGGCCGGTGATGCTACGGACCGCGCTGGCGCGTGGGCGCCGCCGGGCGTGCCGGCGCGGGCGGGGCAGCATGGCCGCCGCCGGGCGCGCCGGCGCGGGCGGGGCACCGTGGCCGGCCGGCCTTCTCGGCCAACCGCGGGATAGATTGCGGGCCGTGGACCCCGCGGACCTCGCGTTCTCCGGCATAACGCGCCAAGCCGAGCTGATCGCCCAGGGCGAGGTGTCGCCGCGCGAGCTGGTGCAGACCTACCTGGATCGGATCGAGCGCCTGGACCCGCAGCTCAATGCCTTCCGGGTGGTGTTCGCCGAGCGGGCGCTGGCCGAGGCCGATCAGGCTCAGGGTCGCCAGCGGGCGGGCGGCGAGCGGCCGCTGCTGGGCGTCCCCGTGGCGATCAAGGACGACATCGACGTCGCCGGTGAAGTCACGGCGTGGGGTGGAGTGGCGCACGGTCCGCCGGCCAGCGCGGACGCCGAGGTGGTCAGGCGCCTGCGCACGGCCGGCGCGATCGTCATCGGCAAGACCAACGTCCCGGAGTTGACGATCTGGCCGTTCACCGAGAGCGTGCGCTTCGGTGTCACTCGCAACCCGTGGAACACCGACCGCACTCCGGGTGGCTCGAGCGGCGGCTCCGCGGCCGCCGTGGCGGCTGGATTGGTGGGGGTCGCGCTGGGTGACGACGGCGGTGGGTCGATCCGCATCCCCGCGGCCTGCTGCGGACTGGTCGGCCTGAAGCCCCAGCGCGGTCGGGTGTCGCTCATGCCGCGCCACCGCGCGTGGCACGGGCTCTCGGTCAACGGTGGGCTCACGCGCTCGGTGCGCGACACCGCGTTGCTGCTGGACGTCATCGCCGGTGCGGTCGACGGTGACGACGACCGCGCCCCGGAGCCGGAGCGTTCCTTCACGGAGTCGGCCAGCGCTCGCCCCGGGCGCCTTCGGATCGCGGTTTCGGCGAAGGTCCCGCCGGGCTTGATCGCCCGGGTCGCTCCCGAGGTGCGTCGCAGCCTGGACGAGACCGCCGAGCTGTTGCGCTCGCTCGGTCACGATGTCTCGCGCGAGGATCCCGACTACGGTCTCAGCGGTCTGAGCTTCATCGCCCGGTACGTGCGGGGCATCCACGACGACGCCGAGGAAGTTGCTCACCCGGAGCGTCTCGAGCCGCGCACCCGGGGGATGGCCCGGCTCGGGCGGCTGGTGAGCGACCGCGCGCTCGCGCGCATTCTGAGACGCGAAGATGATCAGGCCCGGCGCATCAACGGCATCTTCGATCGTCACGACGTGGTGATGACCCCGACCTTCGCCACCCCGCCCCCGCTCGTGGGTCGCTGGGAGGGACGCGGAGCGCTGTGGACGTTCAACGGGGTGGCGTCCTTCGTTCCCTACTGCGCCGCGTTTAACCACACTGGCCAGCCGGCTTTAGCTGTGCCCGCCGGATTCACGGCCGACGGCTTGCCCTTGTCCGTTCAGCTCGTGGGACGGCCGAACGACGAAGGCACGCTGCTTTCGCTGGCCGCGCAGCTCGAGGCCGAACGCCGCTGGGCCGATCGGCGCCCGCCCGTTTCGTAGTGGCACAGCCTCGCGCCGAACCGGCACAGCCTTCCGCCGACGCACTGCTCGAGCTCGCGCACGAGCTCGCTCACATGGCTGGGGCGCAGCTGCGCGAGCGCTTCGAGCGCGGTCACGAGCGCGCGGTGCGCACCAAGTCGACCCCCACGGACCTGGTCAGCGAGGCCGACCTGGCCTCCGAGCGGGCCATTCGCAACCTGCTGAGCGCGCGCCGCCCCGACGACGGCTTCCTGGGCGAAGAGGGGGGCGCGAGTCGTGCGGGCTCCAGCGGCCTTCGGTGGGTGGTCGATCCTCTCGACGGGACGGTCAACTTCCTGTTCGGGATCCCTCAATGGTGCGTTAGCGTCGCGGTGGAGGACGCCGAGGGCGCACTGGCGGGCGTGATCTTCGATCCGATGCGCGGCGAGACGTTCGCGGCGCTCCGGGAAGGGCCGGCCACCCTGAATGGTGCGCGGGTTGCCGGCTCCACGCACGACGAGCTGTCGACCGCGATGGTGGCGACCGGGTTCGCCTACGACGCCGAGGTCCGCGCGGCGCAGGCCGAGGTGCTCACGACCGTGCTTCCCCGCGTGCGCGACGTGCGCCGGATGGGCAGCGCGGCGCTGGATCTGGCCTGGACCGCCGCGGGACGCTACGACGCCTTCTACGAGCGAACCGTCAAGCCCTGGGACATCGCGGCGGGTGTGCTGATCTGCGAGCGGGCCGGGCTGGAGGTGCGCATGCTCGAGGAGCGACCGCGATTGCCGGCGGGGGTGCTGGCGGCGGCGCCTGGGTTGGTGGGGCCGCTGCTGGAGCTGGTCGGCTAGGGCCGTTCGGAGCTCGCCAGGCCGGTAGCCCGGTCTCGTGTCCCGTCAGGGCTGCCTTCGTCGGGAAACACGGACCATGGGCCTATATTTCAGGGGCCTCGCGGCGGTGGCGAAACTCGGCAAACGCGATGGGCTCAAAATCCATTGCCCGAAAGGGCTTGTGGGTTCGAATCCCACCCGCCGCACTTAGTCGGTGTACTCGCCGCGTGAAGTCGCGCGGGTGCGCGCCCTGCTCGGGCAGGGTCTGACCCTGGCGGAGATCAAGCGAAGGACGGGCGTCTCTCGCTGGACGACCGGACAGTGGCGCGATAGCGGCTTCCGGTCTCAAGCCACTGGACGGCAGAGAGACGGACCTTGCTGCGACCAGTGCTGCGGGGAGGTCCACGACTTCAGCCGTCTGCCGAGCGCTGCCTACTCATATCTCTTCGGGCTCTACCTGGGCGATGGCTGCATCTCCACGCATCCGCGAGGTGTATATCGCCTGCGTATCGCGCTTGACCTCCGGTACCCAGGGATCATCGCGGAGTGCCGGTCGGCCATGGCGCGGGTCCTCCCGGCGAACCGAACGCACGTGCAGAGGATGTCGGGTGCGAATGGTGTCGAGGTCGGATCGTTTTCGAAGCAGTGGCCCTGCCTGCTTCCGCAACACGGACCCGGTGCCAAGCATCTGCGTCCGATACGACTGAGTCCGTGGCAGCGGGAGATCGTCGATGAGGAGACCGAGGCCTTCCTGCGCGGGCTGATCCATTCCGACGGATGCCGCTTCGTCAACTCGGTTCGTAACCGGCGGACTCGGACCGTGTACCGCTACCCCCGCTACAACTTCACCAACGCGTCGGACGACATCCGCGCGCTGTTCTGCGATGCCTGTGACCGGTTGGGGATCGCGTGGCGGCGGATGAATGCACGCAACATCTCGGTTGCCCGCCGCGAAGCCGTAGCGCGCATGGACGAGTTCATAGGGCCGAAGGTCTGACCGGTCTGCAGGCCGCTCGGGGCTGACGACTCCACCTCCGGATGCGACTGTTACCTGTCAGGATCCGGGACGTGCCGAGCACCCCCACATCGCTCCCCAATGCCACGGCCGCGGCTGCGGCCGGGACTCGCCGCACGAGCGAGGGAACCCGTGCCGCCAAGGGGGATCGTCGCGAGCGGGCAATCCTCGACAGCCTCGAGTCGCTGCTCGTCGAGGTCCCGCTCTCGCGACTCTCGGTGGGGCAGATCGCCGAACGAGCGGGGGTCGGGCGAACGGCGTTCTACTTCTACTTCGAGAGCCGCGAGGCAGCGCTGACCGCGCTCGCCCGCCGCTCGCTCGAGCCCATCTGGGAGGCCGGGGGAGACTGGCTTTTCGGCAACGCCGACGCCAGCGCGGGGCTCAGCCGCGGCCTGCGCGGAGTGGTCGACCTGTGGGGTGAGCGCGGCCACCTCCTCGCCGCGCTGGTCGACGCGGCATCCCTGGACGCCGGTGTGCTCGCCATGTGGCGAGCGCAGGTCGAGGAGATCGTCTCCGCGGTCGCGCGGCGCATCGAGCGCGATGCGGCCCGCGGGCACACCTGGCCGGGGATCGACGCGGAGCAGACCGCTCGCACGCTGGGATGGATGACGGAGCGCTACTGCTACATGTACCTGCCGCCCCGTCCGTGGCGGCGCACGCCCGACGACGTACATCAGGCACTGCTGCAAACCTGGCACCACGCCATCTACCGCACCCCTCGGTAGAGAAGCGCGACGGAGGAACGGCCCGCCGCAGAGCGGCAGACGTCGGCGCCCGCCGCGGAGCCGCGCACGTCGGCTACGCGGACTACGTCACCTGTGCGTTACGCCGGCGCTGGGCCGGTGCTGGGAGGACCGTATGGGTCCTCCTCGTACTCGTCATCGTCGTAGTCGCCCCCCCCGTAGGACCCGTCGGCCGGACGCTCGACCTCGACGTGCCAGTCCTGCTGGAACCCGCGCATGGCGAACGCGATCAGCAGCACCTGGACCGGGATCACGAGCAGGGTGAGCAGGCCCAGGAGATTGGCGGTCAGCAACGGCTGCGTGAAGCCCGCCTTGTCACGGTTGAACCATTGCGGGCCGGCAACCACGGCGAAGATCAGCAGGATGATGGCCAGCGCGGCCGCGAGTGGCAGAACCCCGCGATTCCACCGCGCGGCGTAGTAGGCGAGGATCAGGTAGACCAGCATGTAGCCGATCTGGACCGGCTGCAACCCGGCCAGAGCGCTCCACCCGCCGATCGTGATGATCAGGACCAGCCCCACGCTGGCCAGCAGCAGAAGGATGACCACGGCCTTCGTCGCCTTCACCACCGGCTTGTCCCGGTTGGGATAGTCGATTACGACGTCTGGGCCGCTGCCCTGCTCAGCCATGGCCCCGTGACCATACAATCTCCGGCGGCCCTTGTGCGCAAGCGGGCGCCCCTCGAGCTGTACTCGGCGCACTGGCTCGGGTCGGGCCGCCTCAGCGGGCGTGATGGAATTGGTAGACATGCCGGTTTTAGGTGCCGGTGGGTGCAAGCCCTTGGGGGTTCGAGTCCCTCCGCCCGCACTGCCAGCCCGAGATCGCGCGTCCTGGACGCGATCGGCGACGGCCTAGCAAACCCCGGGGTCGCCCGAGCACGGTCGCTCACCCTCCACCGCGGACGGTTTCAGGTGTCTCTTATATAAGTCTGTGCTAAGATAATCTGCCTCGGCATGGAGGACTCGAACTTCACCGCCCTGGCGCCCGCCCGCATGGTGCGGCATCAGGGTTCCTCCGCGGAGGCGAATTGCGCCGAGCGTCGCACCGCCCCGGTGCTGTGGCACCTGAAGGTGTCGCCCTACAACGAGAAGGCGCGCTGGGCGCTTGACCACAAGCGGGTTGTCCACGTTCGTCGCGCCGCGATGCCGGGACGTCACCAGCCGATCGCCGAGAGACTGACCGGTGGTCGGACGTTCCCGGTGCTCGTGATGGACGGACGGGCGATCGGCGACTCGACCCAGATCATCGAGGCCCTCGAGCGCCGGTATCCCGAGCCCCCGCTGTATCCCACCGATCCTCAGGCTCGGCGGCGCGCGCTGCAGATCGAGGATTTCTTCGACGAGCAGCTCGGACCCCACGTCCGCCTGCTCGTGCTCCATCACGTCCTGCCCGACGCCACGCTCATGTTGGGTGCGTTCGCGCCCGATCTCAGGGGCCTGCGTCGCCTGACCGCCCGCGCGACCTTCGGCCGGGTGCGCAGCAACGTGGTAGCCGCGTTCGGCATCGATACCCGGAGCGTGGCGCTCGCCTACGAGAAGCTGCGCTTCGCGGGCGAGCGCTTTCGTGCGGAGCTCCAGCCCAGCGGCTATCTCGTCGGAGACACGTTCACCGTCGCCGACCTCACGCTCGCAGCGCTCCTGGCCCCGGTGGTGGCGCCCGAGCAGTTTCCCTATCCCCAGCCCCAGCGCGAGCACCCACTGCTGGCGACCGTACGCGACGTCCTCGCCGGACCGGGCCTCCTCGATTGGACGCGGGAGATCTATTCGCGCCATCGCGGCCCCTCGGCCGAGCGGCCGCGCGTGCGTGCTCCCCGGTCGAGCAACGATGTCCACATCTAAGGCTATGGCTCCCTCAGGTGGCCGATCGAGCCGCTCAGGGGGCCGGCCGCGTCGCGCGCGGCGGGAGCGCTACGACGTCGCCTATCTCCCGCCCCCATGGCGCCGGGCTCTGACGGAGAGCGGCATGCGCCGTCGCACCACGCGCGCCGATGTCGTGGTCATCGCGCTGTTCTTCGTCGCTCTGGTCGCGCTGTTGGCGTGGCTCCTGACGACGCAGGCCTGACCATCGGGCGCGCGACCGCGACTACTCCCGCAGCCCGCCGCTCAGATCAGCGGCATCGAGCGATGACGCCGCCCACTGCCCTGCACCAAGCGAACAACGCCTGCCAGGCGGCGGACACCCTCCTCCAACTGCTCCGGCTTGACCCAGGTGAATGACAGACGCATGTGCGTCGCGCCCGGGCGCTCGACCAGCGCCGTCGATCCTGGCGTGAAGCTGACCCCGGCGCGGATCGCCTCGGTGTAGAGCTGACGCTCGTCCGTCGCATCGTTGAGCGTCAGCCACACGTTGGCCCCGCCGAGC
>DASZHF010000197.1:0-16019 GCA_035938095.1 Solirubrobacteraceae bacterium | reverse complement strand
CGCCTCCGCCAGCCTGTACGTGCCCTATGGATTCGGCCCCCAGGATCCTCAGGGGCTCTACAACGCCGATCCGGGTCACGGCATGAAGCCCTCGGTGGACCGCTACCGGCTGGTCATCCCGACATCGCAGCGACCGGCCGCCCGGCGACCGCCGCGGTAGAGAACCTAGGCCGGTGGAGGCGAAGCTAGGCCGACGCCGGCGAGCCTAGGCCGACGCCAGGCTCTGGCAGGCGGAGGTCTGCGAGGCGGCCTTCTGCAGGTCCGGAGTCCTAAGCGCCGACAGGCCGGCGGCGATCCCCGACAGGGATTGCTGGACGGAGGTCCCCAGCTTGGTCGCCGCCGTCTTGAACGCGGACGGGCTCCCGGTCGGAAGCGCGTTGGCCTGGTTTTGGGACTGGGCCAGCACACCCTTGATTTGAGTGAACGCTCCCTGGAGAGCCGTGGCCACCTGCTGTCCGTTGCTGACGTTCGGAACACCGGCGGACTTAATTGCGGCCAATGCCTTGTCGGTGTCGCTGATCACGCCCGAAATGAAGCTCTGGAGCTCCTGCCTTCCCTGCGCGGCGCTGGCCGGCTTGATCGTGGTGAGCTGGCTGGCGCGCCCCTTGATGGTTGTCACCCAGGAGCCGACGGCGGTGCACACCGACTTCACATAGGACGTTGGGCTTGCCTTCGACGAACCGCCGCCGCCGCATCCAGCCAGCGGCGCCGCGACGGCCGCCGTCACAGCCAGCATCGTGAGAATTCGTCTCCCCGCCATCGGCGCGCGAAGGCTACACGCTGGCGGGCGACGGCGTCACCCGGCCGGCGTTCATCTAGGTGACAGGTTCCAGGGCCGCGTTAGCCCGATAACCGCGGCCCGCCTTGGCGCACGGACGCCCGTCGAGCAGCACGACATCGGCGGTGAAGTCGTTGTGACCCCGGAGCAGAGACGACCCGACGCCGTAGGCGTCCACCGGCGCTCCACCGGCCTCGAAGTCGGCAATCTTGCGCTCGTCGAATCCACCCGAGCACACGATCCGGACATCCCCGTGGCCCGCCGCGTCCAGAGCCTCGCGCACGAGCCTGACCAGCTCGGGATTCACACCGGTGGGGCGGAAGGTGCCCATGCGCTCCACCAGCGAACGGTCGACAAGCGTCTCCGCCGTGTCGAGCCGTATCCCCCACAGGCGGTCCCCGAGGGCCTCGGCCACCTCGAGCGCGGTCGTCACCGAGTCGTTGACGAAATCGACCAGCACGGTGACATTCATCTCTCCCGCGAATCGATCGGCGAACGCGCGGGCCGCAGCGACGGTGTCTCCGCCGTAGGAGGCAATCAGGCCATGGGGTACGGTGCCCACTCCGCGTCCCCCCCACCACGACGCCTGAGCGTCGGTGGATACCCCGATCGCACCGGCCACATGGGCCGCCCACCCGTCGCCGGTCTGGACCAGCCAGTGGTCGTGGCGGGCCGGGAAGAACAGGATCGGTTTGCCGGCGGCGGCCCGGACCACGGCCCTGACGTTGCGCATCACCTTCGTGCGGCGCGCCATACAGCCCAGGTAGACGGTCTCGAGGTGGGCGAACAGCGAGTAGTCACCGGTGATCTCGAGCACCGGCTCGTAAGGCTCGATCTCGTTCCCCTCGTAGAGGGCGCGGACCTCGAGCTCCTTGAAGCCTCGCTTCCAGCGACCATCGACCAGCCGGCCCGAGCACAACTTGAGCACCGCGACCGCCTCGTCGATCCCGCCCAGCACCGAGTGCTCCTTCTGGAACGCCTGCATCGTGACGTGCGGATGGCGGTTCTCGGACTCGAGGAGCTCCTTGGTCAGGTTGAAATAGACGTCGCTGTAGTACCCCGAGCGGATCTTCTCGGTGGGCAGCCGGAACGTCGAGGGCGGCAGCCGGGTCCGCGCGCCGGTGACCGCCACCACCGCTCCAGGACGGTCAGCCGCCGGCGACGGCGGGCAGGATCGTGACCTCGGCGCCGTCGGCCACAGGCGTATTCAGGCCGTCGAGAAAGCGGATGTCCTCGCCGCCCACGTAGACGTTGACGAACCTCCGCAACTCGCCCCCATCCTCGGAGATCCGGTCGCGCAGCTCCCCGAAGCGCTCGAACAAGCTGTTCAGGACTTCGGCCACCGTGGCCCCCTCGACCTCGGCTTCGGCTGCGCCGCCGGCCGAAGCGCGCAGCTGGGTCGGGATCTTCACCGTGACTGCCATGGCCGGGCGAGCGTGAGCGAGACGCAGATCAGACGGGGGACGTTTCCTGGAGGGCGGCTGCGAACGCCTCGACGCTGGGCTCGATCTCGTGGGTGGCGAACGTGCCCCGTACCGCGTCGAGCGTCTTCAACCCCTCGCCGGTGATGGCCAGCACCACCCGTTCCGAGGGGTCGATGTCCCCGCGCTCGGCCAGCTTTCTCAGCACGGCGGTTGTCACTCCGCCGGCGGTCTCGGTGAAGATGCCCGTGGTCTGGGCGAGCAGCGCGATGCCGGCCCGGATCTCCTCGTCGGACACGGCGTCGATGCTACCTCCGCTGCGGCGGGCCAGGTCCAGCGCGTAGGGCCCGTCAGCCGGGTTGCCGATGGCCAGCGACTTGGCGATGGTGTTCGGGCGGACCGGCCGGCACACGTCGTGGCCGGCCGCGAACGCGGTCGCTACTGGCGAGCAACCCTCGGCCTGAGCGCCGTTCATGGCAGGCAGGCGACCCCGGACGAGGCCCAGCTCGAGCCACTCCTCGAAGCCCTTGGCGATCTTGGTGTACAGGGAACCCGAGGCCACTGGGACCACGCAGCGGTCCGGCAGCTCCCAGCCCAGCTGCTCGGCGATCTCGAAGGCCAGCGTCTTTGACCCCTCCGCGTAGTAGGGGCGCAGGTTGACGTTGACGAAGGCCCAGTCGCGCTCGGAGGAAAGCTCGGTGCACAGGCGGTTCACGTCGTCGTAGTTGCCCTGGACCGCAACCAGATGGGTTCCATACACGCCGGTGGCCAGGATCTTCTGCTCCTCCAGGTCGGCGGGGATGAACACGTAGGACTCCAGGCCCAGCGCGGCCGCGTGGGCGGCGACCGAGTTGGCCAGGTTGCCCGTCGAGGCGCACGCGATGACGTCATAGCCGAGCTCGCGCGCGCGGGCCGACGCGACCGAGACGACTCGGTCCTTGAAGGAGTGGGTGGGATTGGCGGCGTCGTTCTTGACCCACACCTCGCCCAGGCCGAGGCGGGCGGCCAGCCGGTCAGCGCGGATCAGGGGGGTGCACCCCGCGGGCAGGCCGCTGCGCGAGGTCAGCCGGCTGGATGGTCCCGGCGGGCCGCCCGCGAGCGGCAGGAAGTCCGCGTAGCGCCAGATGTTCTGGGGCCCGCCCTGGATGCGTCGCCTGATCCCGGCCACATCGCCGCGGTACTCGCGCCGGTAGCCGACCTCGAGGGGTCCAAAGCACCGTTCACAGACATACAGCGCCTCGAGCGGATACTCGGCCCCACATTCCCTGCACTCAAGCTTTTCTGCCGCCATTATTGGAAAACCTCCGCCGGGCTGTGGCGAAGGTTTCAGTGGAGCGACACTACCCTCGGCCACATCTCCCAGGCTTACGTTGGAGCCTGATGGAATTGGCACCGTTCCCGTCCTTGCGGTCGGAATGGTTGCCGGGGTTTCACAGGGCCAGTCCCTCCACCCCTCTGGATGCGTCCAGCTATGTGGCGGGCAGTATAACCAGCTATTCGACGGGCGCAAAGCGGAAACTCCGGACGAGCCCCGGAGCGCGGTCCTTACCGGATGCTGGAACGCGACGCTGCGGGCGCGCGGACCGGGCGCGCGGACGTAACGGCCCACCCCGGCCGGTGTAACGCGCTCCGGTGGCTGCCCCGATTGAGACCATCGAGCGCCTGGCCGAGCTCCCCGAGCTCCGCGAGGCGGTGCCCAGCAAGCGCATGCTGGTCATCGTCAACCCGTATGCGGCCACGGTCTCGGACCGCCTGCGCAACCTGGTCCTCTATGCGCTCGAGGGCCGCTACCGGGTGGACGCGGTCGACACCCAGGGCCGCGGGCACGCGAGCGAGATCTGCCGCGAGGCGGCCCACGAGGGCTACGACGTGGTGGTCGCCTTCGGCGGCGACGGCACGGTCAACGAGGCCGTCAACGGCCTCGTCGGGTCGCCCACCCCGCTGAGCTGTCTGCCCGGCGGATCGACCAACGTCTACTGCCGTTTGCTCGGCATCCCCCGCGAGATCGTCGACGCCACCGAGCACCTGCTGCGAATGGCCGACGACTGGAGCCCGCGCCGGGTCGACGTGGGGCAGGTCAATGGCCGGCGCTTCGCGTTCTCGGCCGGCCTGGGCCTGGACGCCAGCGTCGTGCGCCGCGTCGACGCTCACCCGCGGCTCAAGGCCCGGCTGGGCGCCTACTACTTCACCTACGTCGCGGTCGGCACCTTCTCCCGGCGCTACCTGGTGCACCCGCCCCGGCTGGTGGCCACCGTGCCCAACCCCCGGGGAGAGGCCGAGCAGCTGCCGGGGGTCACGGCGATCGTGCAGAACGCCGCCCCCTTCACCTACTTCCTGGGCCGGCGCATCGACATCGCCGAGGGCGCAACCCTGGAGGGAGGCACCCTCTCGGGGGCCGTGCTGGGCCGCGCCAGCCCGATCGACATGCCCACGATGGTGTGGCGCATCTTCTCGCGCCGGGCCCGCCTGATCCGTCACCGCCAGGTCGCCGCCTTCGAAGGGGTCACGGCCGTCGACGTGGCCAGCGAGGATGGCCGGCCGCTGCCGCTCCAGGTCGACGGCGATTTCATCGGCGAGGTCAGCACGGCGCAGTTCGGGATCGAGCCGCTGCGCCTGACGGTCGTGTCGTAGGGACCCTCTGGCCGCAACCGCGGCGATGGGGCAACGGCCCGGGATGGGCCAGCGACCCGGGGCGATTCCTAGCCGGCCCCGGGCGTGACCCGGTAGGCGTCGAACACCGACTCGATGTTGCGGATGCGGCTGATCGTGCCCTTCAGCGTGGCGGTGTCGGGCACCTCCACCACAAAGCGGTTCTTGACCATGGGTGGATGGGCCAGGCAGCGCGCCTCGATGATGTTGATTCCCGCCTCCGAGAACGTTCTCGACAGGTCCTCGAGCAGGCGATGGCGATCCCAGGCGTCGACATGGAGCTCGACCTTGAAGGCGGTCTTCTGGTCGCCGTCCCAGGAGACCGGGGTGAAGCGGTCGGGGTCCTTGCGCAACACCACGGCGTTGGGACAGTCCTCGCGGTGGATGGTGATGCCACGGCCGAGCGAGATGTAGCCCACGATCGGGTCGCCGGGGACCGGCCGGCAGCACTTCGCCAGCCGGAGCATGACGTCGTCCACGCCCTCGACGCGGATTCCGTACTGGGTAGAGGAGGTGGTGGGCCGCCGGCGCACGCGCCGGGTGGTCAGCAGGTCCTCGACGGCGGTGCTCGGCTCGTCGGCGGCCTCGCCCCGCTTGAGGCGTTGCATGACCTTGTTGACGACGACCTTGGCAGAGATCTTGGCACCGCCCAACGCGATGTAGAAGTCGTCGGCCTTGCGGAAGCCCATCTCGCGGATGACGTCGGCCAGCAGCGGCGAACCCGTGATCCGCTGGGCGGGCAGACCCTGCTTGCGCAGATGCTCCTGGAGCAGCTCGCGCCCGGTGTGCTCGGTGTCCTGGCGCGACTCGGCCTTGAACCACTGCTTGATCTTGTTGCGGGCCCGCGTGGTCTTGACCACGGCGAGCCAGTCGCGCGAGGGTCCCCGGGGCCGCTTGGAGGTGAGCACCTCGACGATGTCGCCCGAGAGAAGCTCGTAGTGCAGCGGGACGATCTTGCCGTTCACGCGCGCGCCCACGCACCGGTGTCCGACGTCGGTGTGGACCTCGTAGGCGAAGTCGAGCGGAGTGGCGCCGGCGGCCAGCGCCTTGACCTCGCCCTTGGGGGTAAAGACGTAGACCTCGTCCTCGAACAGGTCGATCTTCAGGCGCTTCATGAACTCCTGGGGGTCTGAGAGGTCCTCGTGCCAGTCGACCATCGACCGCAGCCAGGGCTTGGCGCCGCCCCCCTCCACCGGGGTGCCCGCCCCGCTCCGGCGCCCGCCCGCAGCCTGCTTGTACATCCAGTGCGCGGCGACCCCGAACTCGGCCATGTCGTGCATCTCGCGGGTGCGGATCTGGATCTCCAGGGGCCGTCCCTCGGGGCCGAGCACCGTGGTGTGCAACGACTGGTACATGTTGAACTTGGGCATGGCGATGAAGTCCTTGAACCGACCGGGGAGCGGCTTCCAGAGCGAGTGGATCACGCCGACCGCTCCGTAGCAGTCCTTGACCGAGTCGACGATCACGCGCATGGCGGTCAGGTCGTATATCTCGTTGAACTCGCGCCCCTTGCGCGTCATCTTCGAGTAGATGGAGTAGAAGTGCTTGGCCCGGCCCGAGATCTCGGCCCCGATGGCCAGCCGCGCCAACTCCTGCTGCAGGTAGTCCCCCGCCTCGCTCACGTAGCTCTCTCGCTCCTGGCGCTGCTGGGCGACCAGGCCCTTGATGTCCTGGTACTTGCGCGGATGAAGAGCCGAGAAGGCGAGGTCCTCGAGTTCCCACTTGATCGCGTGGATGCCCAGGCGGTGGGCGATCGGGGCGTAGATCTCGAGCGTCTCGCGCGCCTTGTCGATCTGCTTTTGCTTGGCCAGCGCCTCGATGGTGCGCATGTTGTGGAGGCGGTCCGCGAGCTTGATGAGGATCACCCTCACGTCGCTGGCCATCGCGACCAGCATCTTGCGGTAGTTCTCAGCCTGCGCCTCGTCGCGGGAGTGGAACGTGATGCCGGTCAGCTTGGTGACGCCGTCAACGAGCGAGGCCACCTCCGCGTCGAAGCGCTCGCGCACCTCGTCCAGCGACGCGGACGTGTCCTCCACCGTGTCGTGCAGCAGAGCCGCGCACAGCGTCTCGGTGTCCAGACGCAGGCCGGCGCAGATCTTGGCCACCCCGGCGGGGTGAACGATGAACTCCTCGCCGGACTTGCGCCGCTGGTCCGCGTGGTGCTCGCAGGCGAACACGAAGGCGTCGGCCACCCGTTCGCGGTCGACCTCGACGATGGCGGCCTCCGCGTGCTCCTCGACGATCGCGAACAGGTCGCCGAGCAGGCTCTGCTCCAGGTCGGTGAGCCCCCGGCGCTCCACCGGCGCGTGCGGCGGACGGACGACGAGGCCAACCGGGGTGCGCTCCGACGTCGCGCATCCTCCGTCCGCGGGCGGAGTGGGCGGGCGCGAAGCGTCCACGGCGCCGGCCGCGCCGTCGGTGGTGCTCAGGCCGCCCGGGGTGTCATCTGACGGAGGTATCGGTGTCCTTCCTGGTGACGTCGCTCGTAGGCTCGAAACGCCGCGGAACGCTCCAGTGCGGTGCGCTGCGCGGCCGGTACCGTCACCCGCCTTCGCTCACGGTCGACTTCGACGAGATCTAGCTCCTGGAGGACTCTCAGTACCCGCCCGACCATTGCCGGAGACCGGGCCGGAGAGCCGTCCCCCCGGAGCACCGTCTCGAGCCCGTCGCCCTCCGCCCCTCCCGTGGCCCGCAGGGCCCGGTACAGCGCGGCGAGCCAAGGCCGGAGACCGTACTGATGGTCATGGACTCTCATAGCAAAGCCTAGCTCAGCCTCCCCCCACGCCAGATAGGTCATCTGTCCAGCGGCGCATCCCGGCACCAGCCCCAAGCGCCAGGGAGGATCGAGGGCCACCAGATGCGCGTACGGGGTGGCCAGCGACGGGTCGCGGTCCAGGGCGGCGTAGGAGCACAGGCCGAACCCCCCCAGGCGTCCGCGCATGTGCTCGCGCCGGCGGCGCGCGTCTGCACACGCCACGAGCACCGGCTCTCCGGTCGCCACCAGCGCGCCCACGGTGCCGGCGATCCCCATTCCCCGCCGATCCCGGATCCGACCGTCTTTCGCCGGCCCGCCCCGACCGAGTGCGGTGGATTCCAGCGGCGCCCCGAGCTCGTGCCACACGGCCTGCAGGTAGGGCTCGGGCTCTCCCACCAGCTCCGGCGCCTCGGGCGTGGAGGGCAGCACGTGGCGAAGGAGCAGTCGCGGCTCGACCGTGCCCCGGTACTCGTTGAGCTCGAGGCTGAAGGTCGCGTCGACCGGTCCGGGGTCCGGGACTGGAATCCGTCCTCCGGTGCCGAAGGCGACGGCGCGAGCGCGTGCGCCCCCCGACTGCACGGTGAAGCGCACATGCTTCCCCTCGCCCATCGCCACGGGATCGGACAGCGTCGCCGCCGGGAGCAGCAGGCAGACCTCGGGGTTGGCCGCGCCGAACGGAGCCAGCCCGGCGAGCTCCTCGGCGAGCGAGGTCCCCAGCTCGCCGCCGGAGACGACCGCGTCGACTCGCTCGATGGGCCGCAGGTCCTCGGCGGTCAGGGCCCGCGCGGCGTGCGCGGTGAAGGCGCCGCGGAAGGCGTCGATCCGATCGACCTCGAGCTCGAGTCCGGCCGCCGCCCGATGGCCTCCGTGGCGGAGCAGGTGCTCGGCCGCGGCATCCAGGCCGGCGAGCAGGTCGTAGGCGGGGATGCTGCGGGCGGAGCCCGTGGCCCGGCGGCGCTTGGGCGCCGCCCCGCCCGCGGGCGTGGGGCCATCGGCTGGAGCCGCGTCCTCGAGGGCGAGCAGCACGGTGGGCCGGTGATGTCGTTCGGCGATGCGGGCGGCGACGATCCCGATCACTCCTGGGTGCCAGCCCTCACCGGCGAGCACGTACGCGGGGTGATCGCCGGCCGCGGCCACCTGGCCCTCGGCCTCGAACAGGATCCGGGTCTCGACGTGGCGGCGTTCGGCATTGGCCGCGTCGAGCTCCTCCGCGATCTGGGCGGCGCGCGCGTCGTCCGATGTGAGCAGGAGCTCGAGACCCGCGTCGGCCCGGTGCATCCGGCCGGCCGCGTTTATTCGGGGCGCGAGCCGGAAGGCGATCGTGCGGGCGTCGATCGCCCCCGGCGTGACCTGCGCAACTCTCATGAGCGCGCGCAGGCCCGGTCGGGCGGTGGCGTTCAGCGCCCGCAGCCCGCTCCGGACCAGGCGCCTGTTTTCGCCGCGCAACGCGACGACGTCGGCGACCGTGGCCAGCGCGACGAGGTCGAGCTCATCGTCGGCCCGGTCCGGGTCGCCGCCGGCCGCCTCCTGGAGGTGGGCCGCCAGTTTGTGCGCCACCGCGGTCGCGCACAGATCCACGCACGGGTAGCCGCATACGGCCGGGTGCACCACGGGAGCCTCGGGAAGCAGGCCGTCGGCGCGGGGAGCGTGGTGGTCGGTGATCACGACGTCCAGACCCGCGGCTCGAGCCGCCGCTACCTCGGCGACGGCGGTTATCCCACAGTCGACGGTCAGCAGCAGGCGAGTGCCGCGGGCCGCCAGCCGCTCAACCGTGCGGGCCTGGAGCCCGTAGCCATCCACCAGGCGCCCGGGCAGGTACCAATCGACGTTCGCCTCCAGGCGCCGGAGCGCCGTGACCAGGACCGCCGTCGAGCACACCCCATCTACGTCGTAGTCCCCGTGCACGGTGATGCGTGAGCCCGCCGCGACGTGGCGCAGAATCGCCGCACCCGCTTCGTCGATGCCGCGAAACGCCCCCGGAGGGTGGCGCTCTTGCGCGGCCAGCCAGACCCGCGCGCGGGCCGGGTCGGCCAGCCCCCGGCGGACCAGGACCTGGGCGACAGGGAAGCTCACCCCCAGCTCGCGCTCCAGGAGCTCCACCTCGCCCATCGGGGCGGGCGGGATCTCAATCCGGGCGGAGGGTCGAGCGGGAGCGGCCACCCGCCGAGGCTAAGCCCGACAGGTGACGGAAAAGCGGACCCGCCGGGGAGAGCGGGCGCCCGCCTCTCGGCGCCCGGGTGCCGCTACCCGGCCAGGCGCTCGCGCCGCACGCCCTCGAGGTACACGGCGGCGATGCCCAGCAGAGCCCCGGGTACCGCGTAGAGCGCCGTGACGAGCTCGGTGGCGTGCCGGCCCGGGATACGCAGGGCGCCGGTGCGGGCCAGGTTGATGATCAGAGCGATCACGATCGCGCCCAGCAGGGCGCCCAGGAAGGCCCCGACGATGCCTCCCCAGAAGCGGTCGGGGAGGAAGATCGCGAAGTGCCAGATGGCCAGGCCCATCATCACCCACGCGAGCAAGCCCATGGTCAGGCCTCCATGTGCGCCGTCGATGTCATCGCCTGCGCCCGTGCCGACGGCCCTTGCCCGCCGACCCGCCCCTGGGCTTCGGGCTCTTGGGACGCCCGAGCCCGGCTCCGTCCACGCCCGCGCGCTTGGGCATGACGACGTCCTCCGGGCGCAGGTCCTCGGTCCGGCCAGGGCCCTCGGGGGCGGCGTCCTCGGCAGGTGAGTCCTCGGCTTGACCGTCGCCCAGGCCCGCGGCCTTGGCGACCTCGGCCGGCGAGATACCCGTACCGTCCGGCCGCGCCCGCGCCGGCTTGGGTTCCCGCGCCGGCTTGGGTTCCTGAGCCGGCTTGGGTTCGTCGATGTCCAGATCGCGGACGAGCTCGTCGAACTCCTCGCGCGAGATCTGCTCGCCCGCCTCCTCGGGTGCTGTGAGTGCACCCCGGCGACGGCGACGGGGTTCGGGCGGAGCGACATCCGCCGGCGCGCCGCCGACCGGCGTCGCGTAGGCGGGCACGGCGCCGAACTCGCGCTCGAGCCGGATCCGCCGGGCGCGGTACACGGGCTCGCGCTCCTTCCAATGAGTGAGCACCGGCGAGGCGATGAAGATCGACGAGTAGGCACCCGAGGCGACTCCCACCAAGAGCGCGAAGGCGAAGTCCTTGAGCGTCTGGCCGCCGAACAGGAGCAGGCTCAGCACTGGGAGCAGCGTGCAGAAGCTCGTGGCCAGCGAACGGGTCAGCACCTCCGACATCGACCGGTTGACGATCTGCGAGAAGGCCGCGCGCGGCATGCGCGGCACGTTCTCGCGCACGCGGTCGAACACGATGATCGTGTCGTAGAGCGAGTACCCGAGAATCGTGAGCAGCGCGGCGACTGTGTACCTACTCACCTCGCGCCCGGTGAGCGAGTACACGCCCGCCGTGATCAGCAGGTCGTGCATCAGCGCGATCAGCACCGGTACCGCGTACTTCCATTCGAAGCGCAGGGCGATGTACAGCGAGATCACGAGCAGCGATGCGATGATCGCGATCACAGCGCTCTTGGCGATCGTGGTCCCGAACGTTGGTCCGATCGACTCGCTCGAGAAGTTGCGCGTGCCGAAGCGCTGGTCGAGCTGGTTCTTGACCGTGGCCACCCTGGCCGGCTGGAGCGTCTTGGTCGAGATCTGAAACGCGTTGGGCCCGAGCGCGTTGTTCCCGCTCACGCGCTGGATCAGAGCGCCGGAGTAGCCGTCGGCCTTGAGCACGTTGCGAATCTGGTTCTCGGACACCGCGTGCGCGAAGCCCGTCTGGATCCGCGTCCCCGACTCGAAGTCGATACCCAGGTTCAAGCCCTTGCCGCCGATGGCCAGCGACCCGATCAGCAGGATCGTTCCCGACAGCGAGAAGAACCACCGCGAAGCGCCCATGAAGTCGTAGCGCCAGCGGCGGTGCTGGGGTCCCGCGCCGACAGCCGACGGGTTGGAGATCGCGCGCGAGCGGCTCATCGAACCGAGAGCGGCCTGGGTCGCCGCCACCGCGGTGAGGAACGAGAGCAGCACGCCGATGCCGAGGGTCAGGGCGAAGCCCTTGACCCCAGCGGTGGCCAGGACGAACAGGATGAACGCCACCATCAACGTGACGGCGTTCGCGTCGATGATCGCCGCGAGCCCCCGCTTGTAGCCGGCCGCGATGCCGGCGGCGATCGAGCGCCCGCCGCGGATCTCCTCCTTGACCCTTTCGAAGATCACGATGTTGGCGTCGGCCGCCACCCCGATGGTCAGGATCAACCCCGCGATCCCCGGCAGGGTCAGGACGATGGGGATGACCTTGATCACCGCAAAGAAGTAGATGGCGTAGATCAGGAGGGCGCCGACCGCGATCAGCCCGAGCACGCGGTAGAAGGTGAGCAGGAACAGAGCGACGACCGCGAGGCCCACCAGGCCCGCGATCAGGCCCTGGTTGAGCGCCTGCTTGCCCAGCGTCGCGGAGACCTGCGACTGGGAGATCAGGGCCAGCTTGATCGGGAGCGCGCCGCTCTTGAGGAGGTCGGCCAGCCGCTGAGCCGAGTCGATCGTGAAGCCGCCCTGGATCTGGGAGCCGTTGGCGGCGTCGATCCCGTCCGGGTTCGCGCGGAAGTCGATATAGGGGACCGAGATGAGCTTGTTGTCCAGCACGATCGCGAAGTGCTGGAAGACCTGGGACGGTTGGGTTCCGGGCAGCTGTAGCGCCTGACCGCGCTGGGCGATCTGGCGGGTGACGTTCTGGAAGACGCTCTTGCCGTGGCTCGAGAAGTCGAACGTGACGATCGGCTGACCCGTCCCGCCGGCGCCGTTGTCGAAGCTCTGCTGCGGGTTCTTTATGTCGGTCCCCTTGAGGACCGGGTTGTCGTTGAGGACGTAGTAGCGGAGCGGCACCCCGCGGGGCGGGGTCGCGGAGGTCTGGGCCTGCACGATGATCGTGCCCGGCGGAACCTCGACTACGCGGGACCCGGGCGGTGGAGCGCGTTCGGCGGACAGGTTGGCGCGGCTGTCCTCCGGTCCCCCGACCACCGAGTGGGTCTTGTCGTTGACCAGGTACCAGGTGCCGTTGGTGGTGTCGTTGGGCCGGTTGATCGGCGGTCGCTTGGAGCCGAGGATGACCGCGTCATAGAGCGACAGTCCGGTGGCGGGCTCGCCGGCGGCTGGCCCGCCGGTGACCGCCTGGTCGCCCGGGGCGGGCTTGGCGCCGGGCCCGATGACGTTGGTCTCCCAGTCGTAGAAGAACAGCTGGGCGACCTGCCCGACCTCCTGCGCCGCCCGCTGCGCGTTCTTGACCGCCGGCAGGTCGACCACTATCTGGTTGGCGCCCAGGCGCGAGATGTCGGGCTCGGCGACGCCGAGCTGGTTCACCCGCGACTGCATGATGTCGATCGCGCGGTTGAGCGCGTCCGCGGTCACCTGCGACTGCTTGGTCGGCTTGGCCTGGTAGACGAGCTCGACGCCGCCCTGGAGGTCGAGGCCCAGCTTGGTCTTGCGCGCCTTGACCACGCCGGGGATGCCGACGACCACCAGTAGCGCGGCCAGCAGAAGCAGGCCGACCGCCGTCAGAACGTAGACGTTGCGCCGCCGGTCGCTCATGCGCGGGTGATGGTCGGGGTCCGTCCGGAGACGCAAATGCGACGGAGCCCGGTCGCGCGCTGACCCACGACGCTCACGACGATCAGCGCGCCGGCGTGAGCACGAGCAGCAGCCCACCCTCGTCGTCGTAGGCCGGGAACAGGTCGGCCGTCGCGCGGGCCTCGAGGTCGCCCTCCGCCTTCACCGACGCCGGCTTGTCGAGCTGGCGCACTCCCCACTCGAGCACGGTGCTGATGTGATCGTCGCCATTGACGAACCGGAGCCCCAGGGCTTCGTGTACGTCGCGCCCGATCACCTGCTCGTCGTGCAGACCGGTGAGCTCGAACGAGTTCCGCCCGCAGCCGATGATCCGTCCCTGGCGATCGCACACGAAGAAGGCCGCCTCGGGGGCCGGGTAGTAGTCGTCGAGCAGCTCGAACAGGAATGCGCACCCGCACCGCTCACAGCCCTTGGGCTCGCGGCGAAACCCTGCGTTTCGGTCGATCTCTGTGCTGCGATGCCCACAGTCCGGGCAGATGAAGGGATGGGCCATGATCTGGGGAACAGAGTAGGGGAGCGTGTTGCCGACGGCGCGCCCAGGAAGGGGGCGACCGCGAGGCGCCCGGGTCCGCCCGGCGCCTGGGCCGGCTCTCCCCCCGGCCGCCTCGCTCGGCCCGGTGATGGGGCCTTCGCGGACCTCAGAATAGGGCGGGCGGACGCGGGGGCTCCAGCCCCAGATGCTCGAAGGCGAGCGCGGTCGCCGCCCGGCCCCGCGGCGTGCGCTTGATCAGCCCGGACTGCAGCAGATAGGGCTCGTAGACGTCCTCGATCGTGTCCTGCTCCTCCCCCACCGCCACCGCCAGCGTCGAGAGCCCGACGGGACCGCCGCCGAACTTGCGGCACACGGCGTTGAGGATCTCTCGATCGAGGCGGTCCAGGCCCAGCTCGTCCACCTCGAGCAGGAGCAGAGCGGCCTCGGCGGCCTCGGCGTTGACCACCCCATCCAGGCGCACCTGGGCGTAGTCGCGCACGCGCTTGAGCAAGCGATTAGCGACCCGCGGAGTGCCCCGGCTGCGAGCGGCTATCAGCGCCGCCCCGGCCGGATCCAGCTCGATCTCGAGGATCGCGGCCGAGCGGGTGACGATCGCCGCCAGGTCTTCGATCGCGTAGGGCTCGAGGCGCGTCTGGATGCCAAAGCGGTCCCGCAGGGGTGTCGTGAGCAGCCCGGTGCGGGTGGTGGCCCCGATCAGGGTGAACGGCGCCAGCGTGAGCGTGACCACCCGGGCGCCGGCTCCCATGCCGACCGTGATCGGCAGGCAGTGGTCCTCCATGGCCGGGTAGAAGGTCTCCTCGAGCGCGCGCGGGAGCCGGTGGATCTCGTCCACGAAGAACACGCTGCGAGGTTCGAGAGCGGTCAGAAATGCGGCAACGTCCGCCTTGCGCTCGAGCGCCGGCCCCGCGGTGGCGACGAAGTCGACCCCGAGCTCGGCGGCCACGATCTGGGCCAGCGAGGTCTTGCCCAACCCGGGCGGCCCGGCCAGCAGCAGGTGATCGAGCGCCTCGCCCCGCGCGCTGGCGGCCTCGATCGCCACGGTGAGCTGCTCCTTGATGGCCTCCTGGCCCACGAAGTCGGCGAACCGGCGCGGGCGCAGCGAGCGGTCGAGCTCGTCCTCGGGGGTCAGGTACGGGGTCTGGACGCGCACCTCGGTCATCGCGAGGGTCGGCCCCCTCCGCTGGGCGCGGTGCGCAGGGCCTGGGAGATGAGGTCCTCCGGAGTGTCCCCGGCTACGCCCTCGAGCAGCCCGTCGGCCTCCGGCGCCGGGATCCCGAGCTCGATGAGCCCGTCGCGAGCGACGCGGCGGGGGTCGTCCACGCGGCTGGCGGTGATGGCCCCGATCTCGGCCGCCGGCATACCGGCCTTCTCGCGCAGCTCGGACACGATCCGCTGGGCGGTGCGCCGTCCCACGCCGGGCGCCGCCTCGAAGCGGCCGGCGTCGCCGGCGGCCAGCGCGCCCATGAGCTCGGCCGCGGGACCACCGGAGAGTACGGCGAGCGCCACCTTGGGACCCACGGAGGGCACCGATATCAGCATCAGGAACAGCTCGCGCTCCAGTTCCGACGCGAAGCCGTAGAGCTGGATCCCGTCGTCGCGCAGGATCAGGTGGGCGTGGAGGGTCGCCTCAGCGCCCGGAGCCGGGAGCTGGCGCAGCGTCTGGGCGGACACCGACAGGCGGTACCCCACCCCGGCACACACGACGACCACGTGGTCGGGCCGCCGCACCGCGACCTCGCCCTGAACGAGCGAGATCAACGTGCGCTCCCGGCGCGGCGCAAGGGCGGGGTCGGGCCGGCGGCCAGGGCGCCGCTCAGCGGAGCGCGATTGGCGTGGCAGATGGCCACCGCCAGCGCGTCGCCCGCGTGGTCGGAGGACGGCGGCGCCGGCAGCGACAGCAGCGCACACACCATGCGGGCGACCTGCTCCTTGGGGGCTCGGCCGTTGCCGCACACGGCGCCCTTGACCTGCTGGGGCGTGTAGGCCGCGCACCGGACAGAGCGCTGGCCGGCGGCCAGCATGACCACGCCGCGGGCCTGGCCCACCGCGAACGCGCTGCGCGCGTTCTGGCCGAAGTAGACGTCCTCGAGCGCGAGCGCGTCGGGCTCGTGCTCATCGAGCAGGTCGATAACGCGGCCGTGGATGACGGTGAGCCGGCGCTCGGGAGTCATGTCGGCGCGCGTCTCGATGACCCCGGCATCGAGCGCGGCCAAGCGCCCGCTGCGGCGCCGGACGACGCCGTACCCGGTGTGGGCGGTTCCGGGGTCGATGCCCAGCACG
>DASZHF010000196.1:0-2367 GCA_035938095.1 Solirubrobacteraceae bacterium | reverse complement strand
ATGCGGTCCCAACGCTCATGGGTAAGGGACAGCGACGTCGTCGCTTCTCCATGAAAACCGGGGGTATCCACTTCAGTCTTCACCCGCGAGATCGGGGCGCTGAATGCAGCCACCCGAGGACGCAGGAGAGGCTCTCCGGCTCCGCATGCGGTCCCGGGTGCGGACCTCGCCGACGATCGTGCCCGGTGCGACCACTGTGCCGTCGACGCGGGCGCTCTCTCTGAGCTAGATAGCTACCCCCTGAAGACGAAGCGGCCGTGTTCACGACGCGGCCCCGGGAAACCCGCTCAGGACGCGCGGAGGCTTCGCAGGGCTGCCAGGAAGGCGGGGCGCGCGCTCGGGTCGCAGGCGACCCACTACCGGAAGAAGCTCGTCATCTGAACCGGCCCCCGCTCGCGCTGGCGGCCGCCACCATGTCGGGACGGACGTCCGGCCGGAGACACGGACGAGGCCCTTGTTTCTGGGCCGAGAACGTGGCTGTGGCCGGACGCCCCTACCGACTTCGCGCCGGCCGCAGGCGCAGGTGCGCGTGGTGCTCGACGGTCTCGGCGATCGCGCGTTCGGCCTGGTGCAGGGCGCGCTCAGAAGCCGTAGGCACTCGCGTCAGGGGCTGCGCGAGCGCTCCGGTCATCCACGTGTGCGCCTCCTCGTCGAGTGGGAAGGCCGACGCCTCGCAGGACCCGCACACCACCCCGCCGGCCGCCCCCGAGAAGCCGGTCAGGTGCTCGGGGTCGCCGCACGAGGCGCACGCGCCGAGCGCGGGAGCCAGGCCGGCGGCGACCAGCAGCTTCATGCGGAAGGCGAGCGTGTTGGAGTACGTGGCCTGCCCGGGATCTTGATTGAGGAGGGCGAGCTCGTTGGCGAGCAGCCAGAACACGTGCGGGTGCGCCTCGGAGGTCTCGAACAGCCGGCCGACGGCGTCGCAGGCGCGCGCCGCCGAGGTCAGGGCGGCGGCGTCGCCGCGCAGCGCGGGGTGCGCCTCGACCGTCTCGGCCGAGGTCACGGTCAGCAGCTCGCCGCGCCCCTCGTGCAGCACCAGCGCCAGGCGGAAGAACGGCTCCAGGCGACCGCCGAATCGGCTGCGGGGGCGGCGCACGCCCTTGGCGATCGCGCCCATCCGGCCCCGCCTCGGGGTGTAGAGGTGCAGGATGCGGTCGGCCTCGCCGTAGCGAAGCGAGCGCAGCACGATCGCCTCGGTCTTCAGCGCGGGCATCGCGTCAGCTCCTGAGCGCCGGGCATCGCGTCAGCTTCCGAGGTGGCCGCGGGCGTCCGGGCCTCGCGAGCTGACCCCCTATATTTTTTATAGTCATGGCGAAGACGGTGATCGTGTACACGACGGACCCCTGCTCGTTCTGCAACCGGGTCAAGGACCTGCTCGCGGAGCGCGGCGTGTCGTTTCACGAGGTCAATCTGTCAAAGGACCCGGCCGGACGGATGGAGCTGGTCCACAAGACCGGGATGATGAGCTTCCCCCAGGTGCTGATCGACGACCACCTGCTGGGCGGCCTCAGGGAGACGCTCGAGGCGGCCCAGAACGGCCGCCTGGCCGAGCTCCTGGCGGCGTAGGCGAGCGGCTGGGGCGGCCGCCTTCGACGCGGGGGCTGGGACGGCCCCGGCAGGCGTGGAAAGGGGGCCCAACGGTTCCCCTTTGACCCAGCGCTAGCGCGTCACTACCGTTCGCCGTCCAACGGGGACGGACCAGGGGAGGCGCGCGGTGGCAAGGTCAGTGGCTGGACGGTGGACACGGCTGGTGCTGGCGGTTGCCGGGGCGGCGCTGGCGACGGTAGGAGTGGCGCTTGCTGCTCCCGCGGGTGCGCGCGCGGACGCGTACGTGCTGATGCAGTACGGCCTGGACGGAAAGTTCAGGGTCACCTACAGCGGCGAGGGACCGTCCCAGGACGTGACAGTGAACATGATTGGACAGGGAGTTCCAGCCCTGACCGGCGACAGTCCCGGCGCCCAGGAGATCGACATCACCGACACCGCCGACACCTTCAAGGGCTACCAAGCTACCCCGCCGGTCCCCGACGCCGGGTGCGTCATCGTCTCCGCGCACGAGGCGCGCTGCTATGCCAGCCGGTCCGAGCAGCTCGGATGGCGCGCTTCGCATTGCAACTTTCCGCCGGGCTGCACCGGGCCTGGTCCGAGCGGGCTGCTCGACATGTTCGTGGCCAGCCTGAGCGGGCAGCGGACCAACTACCAGGACACCCCGGGCTCGACACCGATCCAGCAGTCGGTGTCCACCTTCGGCTCGGGCCAGGTCTCGCTGTGGAACGGCGGCCAGAACACGCTCTACCTGGGCGGGCCCTACCAGAGTGGGGTTCTGCGCCCGGGAAGCGGCCCGACTAGCGCATCCACGGGTTCCGG
>DASZHF010000195.1:0-3394 GCA_035938095.1 Solirubrobacteraceae bacterium | reverse complement strand
GATCCTGTCAGAGCGTGCGGGACAAGTCAAACCGGAGCCTCGAGGCGGAGGGCGAGCGGCCGCCGGCCGCCGGGGCACTCCACAAAGACCTCCGCGGTCCGCCCGGGCTCCCGGCACCTGTTACAGGGTCATCCTCAGACCCGCCGCACTCTGTGGTGGTGGGCCGGTCAATTGGTTGGCGACGCGCGGATCGCCCACTTATCAGCCCCGCGGGTGACCTCGACGGTGACGCGCCCGCCGCCGCGCGGGGTGAGGACCAGCCGGCCGCGCTCAGTGCGCGCGGCGCAGGATCAGGAAGTACTGGTGCGGCAGGATCGTGCGCGCGGTGACCAACCGCAGCCCGGCGCGGCGGGCGTCGCGCAGGAAACGGGTGCGGGGCACACGCTGCCGGGGCGGCGGCCCAAACTCCGACGTCTCGTTCCAGTCCACATTGATCACGCGCGCGTCGCGGGGTAGCGAGGCGACCAGCCGGCGGAGGAACGCCGTCCCACCGTGCATGTGG
Source organism: Solirubrobacteraceae bacterium (assembly GCA_035938095.1). Taxonomy (GTDB): domain Bacteria; phylum Actinomycetota; class Thermoleophilia; order Solirubrobacterales; family Solirubrobacteraceae; genus AC-64. The sequence continues at coordinate 2,892 of DASZHF010000195.1, read as the reverse complement.
TGGTAGACGTTGATGAGTACTGCGGTGCGGCAGCGGCCGCGCGGCAGCAGCGGATCGTCCTCACGTCCCAGCACGGGCGTGACGTTGCGCACGCCTCGCAGGCGCCGGCGCATGATGTCGAGCACTGCCGGCTCCGGGTCGACCGCGAAGACGTGCCCGGCCGGCCCCACCGCGCGCGCCAGGCGCGCCGTGAAGTAACCCGGACCGCAGCCGATCTCGGCCACCGTCTCACCGCGCCGCAGCCGCAGCGCGCGCACGAGCGCGGTGGGCCTCTGCCAGCGCGCCCGGCGAGGGTTCAGTTGTCGGCGCAGCGCACCGGCCAGCTCTCGGGGAGTCATCCGCGATCTCGGCGATCCTAGCGCAGATGCGTGGTCAGCGAAAGAGCGCCACGCCAACGCGGGCCGCGAAGAGCTCATGGCTGAGCCGCAGACTCAGGGCAGACCCCAGGAAACGGCCGTCGGTTGCGCGCGGATCGCCCACTTATCAGCCCCTCGGGTCACCTCGACGGTGAAGCGCCCGTCGCCGAGCGGGGCGATGACCAAGCGGCCGCGCGCGTAGGGGGCATCGGTCTGGGCATGGCAGGGCGGACAGAGCGCCACCAGCCGGTCGAGGTCGAAGTCCGAGCCGCCCTGGGCGCGCTTGACGACGTGGTGGACTTCGAGGGTGCCCCAGCGACCGCAGGCCTGGCACCGCCAGCGGGCGCGGCGGAACACCACCTGGCCGATCACCGCCCACTCCTCAAGGGAGGCCGCGGGGCGGCCGGCGGCTCGCGGGCCGATCGGCGGCGCGCGCGGCGACACCAATGCACACGGCGGGCGACGCCGGAGGGTCTGAACGGGACGGGTGGCTCTGTTTCTCCTGGTATGGCGGGTACCCGCCCGTCGCCTTCCACTGGATGTCCTTCCACATGCCGCCGATGGTTCCGGGCCAGCATGTCCGATGATAAACTCCGCGCTCGGCCTGAATTCGCTTCTCGAGCCGGTGGATCGGTCTTCTGCAGATCCAGCAGACGAGCGTGTCACTCATCGGTGTCGACCTCTCGCGGAGAGCAGGACTTGACGCGTGAGCTCCAGAGATAGCTCGTTCATGCTCGCCTCCTCCGGCCCGCCCCATCCTGGGATGGCGGGCCCATCGTTTGGTCGGCTACGCGCGGATCGCCCACTTATCAGTCCCTCGGGTGACCTCCGCGGTGAAGCGTCCGGCGCCGAGCGGGGTGATGACCAGGCGGCCGCGCGCGTATGGGGCATCCGTTTGCGCATGGCAAGGCGGGCAGAGCGCCACCAGGCGGTCGAAATCGAAGTCCGAGCCCCCCTGGGCGCGCTTGACGACGTGGTGGACTTCGAGAGCGCCCCCGCGGCCACAGGCCTGGCATCTCCAGCGGGCGCGCCGGCACACCACCCGGCGGATCGCCGCCCACTCCTCGAGGGTGGCGGCGGGGCGCCCCCTGGCGCGCGGGCCGCCATCTTGGATGCGGCGGCGCGCGGCAGCACCAACGCGCACGCGCATCCGGAGCGATCGCCTCAGCATCGGCGCGGCCCTCGGTTTTGCCCACGTGGGCAAAATCTATTGCTGCGCATCGCCGTTCGGTTCGGCCGTTTGCCCATGTGGGCAAACGGTCTGGTCGAGCGCAATCGGATCCCTGGCCCGTCGAGACGACGGGTGGGCCCATCGGCTGGCCTGGACCTCCCACTCGCCGAGGCACTCCCGGCAGCCTGCCAGAAAGATCCCGATCGGATGCGGGGTCCCCACCACCTCGGCCCCGACCTCGAAGAACCGGTCCACCAGTTCCATGGCCTCGATGTCGGGCATGGCCGCCAGCACCGTACGTCGAAAGCGCTCCCCGGGTGGGCTAGGCTCCCGACCCCGGGGCAGGGCGTCGAGCGCTGCCGAGACTTTCTCCTGCAGGGCCCCGGTTGGCAGCTGGCCCGCCCACTCGAGCCAGGGTTTCCACTCCCGCAGTCGCTCGATCGCCGGGACCACGACCGTCGCCTTCGCGAGGCCTACTGCGCCAATGGCCGCCCGGAGCTGGCTGCGCTCGGGCTCTTCGAAGCCCATCAGCATGCGGCCGATGGCCAGCCGCTTGTAGGCCGTCCGCCAGGAGGCGAGGCCGAGCACATCGCGGAAGTAGGCCTCTTCGGTCTCGTAGGCGCCACCATCAAGCCGCCGGATCTGGCTCCAGTACCCGTGGGCGTGCATCTCCCAGGCGAGCTCGCAGGCGAGCACGCGGTCTGGTTCGACCCGAGCCCGGAGCGATTGCAGCGCCAGGTGCAGCGCCTCGGCACGGCTGCCGGTCGGGTATTGCGCAATGAACCGCGCCACCGCTGCCCATGGGCCTCCCGGAACGGCGTCGTTTGTCAGCGTCGTGCTCATCGGGCCCCGGTCACACTCGTTGCCGGCGAGACCTCACAATGGCTCGGGCGGTCCCCGTGCTGATCGCCGGTCGGCTGCCCGGTCATCGACCGTTGCCAGCGCCAGAGGCGGAGGGCGGCGAGAAAGTCCTCCAGCGTGAGCGTGGCCGGCACCGACATCACCTCCCAGGCCGGGTCCTCGAGGTGCTTCGGGAGCCGGACAATGAGCCCCTGGGTGGAGGGGAGCCCGGCGCGTGTCGCGGCATGACGGTAGGCGAGGTTCTGGAGGAAGGCCTCGGGGTAAATCGCTTTGCCGCTCTTCCAGTCGAGGACGGTTAGCACCCCCTTGATGCGAGCGTAGAGATCGAGGGTTCCAGCGTAGCCGCATTCCAGACAGTAGACCGTCCGCTCGATGGCCAGGGGCTCCAAGGTCACGCTCCGGGCCCAGTCCTTCCAGCTCTCGACGGCCCAGGCCGCCGGCTCGGGCAGGTGGAGTGCTGGACCGGCATCCTCGCCTAGGTGCCGCCGGAGTTCCCACTCGATG
>DASZHF010000194.1:0-14703 GCA_035938095.1 Solirubrobacteraceae bacterium | reverse complement strand
TCTTCGACCGTGCACGCCCACCTCGCCAATCTGGAGCGCATCGGGCTCCTGAGACGGGACCCGTCCAAGCCGCGCGCCATCGAGCTTCTGGATCGGGCCGTGGAAGGGGTGCGCAGCATCGTGCGCCCGGATTCCAGCCTGCCCGTCGTAGGCTCGGTTGCTGCGGGGCAGCCGGTGCTCGCCGAGGAGAACATCGAGGAGTACGTCGCCGTTCCCACGCTCGCCGGCGGTGAAGAGGGCGGGTACCTCCTGCGGGTGCGCGGGGACTCCATGAAGGACGCCGGCATCATGGAGGGGGACCTGGTCGTCGTTCGCGAGCAGGAAACGGCCAAGAACGGCGACATCGTGGTCGCGCTGGTGGGCGAGGAGGCGACGGTGAAGCGCTTCTTCCGCGAGTCCGACCACATCCGCCTGCAACCCGAGAACGACGCCCACGAGCCGATCCGCAGCCGCGAGGTACAGGTACTCGGCCGCGTCGTCGGACTGATGCGGGCCGTCAAGTGACCACGCTGCTGCTCGACACACCCGCCGCATGGCCGGGTTCGACCGCGCGGGCCCCTGATGTCGTGGCCCGCCGTGGCCCGACACTCGATGACCTCATCGCGGGCGCCTGGGAGGCTCTTCAGGGAGGCCAGGAGGTTGCCTGCCCGACCTGCGGCGAGAGCATGCAATCGATCTCCGCTCCGGGCGGCCTGCCCCGAGGCGGCTGCCCGCGCTGCGGTAGTCAGCTCGCCTAGCTTTGGGCGCGGACCTGGACGGCGGAGCCAGACGGCGCTAGTCTGGAATCGCAGGCCAAGCAGTCGCGGAGGTGATTAGGCCTTCGAGGAAAGTCCGGACATCACAGGGCAAGGTGGTCGGGGAATCCGACCCGGGGAAACCCGCGGGAAAGTGCCACAGAAATGACACCGCCGACGTCCGCGGCCACACGTGAGCCGCGGACGGGTAAGGGTGAAATGGTGCGGTAAGAGCGCACCGGCGTCGCGGTGACGCGGCGGCCAAGGCAAACCCCACCTGATGCAAGGCCAAGCAGGACCGCTCGTAGGCTGCCCGCCGAGGTCCAGGTCGGCCGCTCAGATGGATGACTGCTCGAGACAGAATCCGGCTTACAGACCTGCTACGGAAAGCCCCCGCTAACCCCGGGGGCTTTCTATTCGGCTGGACCCGGGAGACACCCACCTAGGGGGAATCGCTATGTCAGCGCCGTACACCTTCAAGAAGCTCACCGATATCGAGGACTCGGCCGCCAAGTCCGGGCTCAGCGAGGTCCAGGAGGCGCGGTTCGCCAGCAAGGATCTCGAGGCCGAACACACCGGTGTCAGCTACCAATGCCTCAAGGCGGGCAAGCGCCAGGCGTTCGCGCACAGGCACGAGAACGCCGAGGAGGTCTACGTCGTGGTGGCGGGCTCGGGCCGCGTCAAGCTCGACGACGAGGTCCTCGAGCTCGAGGCGCTCGATGCCCTTCGCGTTTCCCCCGGCGTGGTGCGCGCCTTCGAGGCCGGGCCGGACGGAATCGGGCTGCTCGCCTTCGGCCCCCGCCACGATGGCGACGGCGAGCTGATTCAGGCCTGGTGGACCGACTGAGCGCCGCCGGGAGCTGACCACCAGCGGCGGCGCGCCGAGGGCGACTTCTCGGTTTTGGCCCGCCTGAGCGAGATGTTCGGCGGCCGTCCGGCTACTGAACGCGGCGCCGGCTCCCGGTATCGTGCCCCGGCGTGTTCGCGGCTGGCGTGTTCCTCGCGTTCTGGGCGATCGTGGGTCTGGCCATCTTCTTCGTGGCGATGCGCGGCGGACCCCGACGGGCCCGGGAGTCCCTGCACCTGCAATCGCGCCGCGCTCGGCGAGTGGTCGGGGTTGTCCTGGCCGTCCTCTACGCGGGCTTCGGGGTCGCCGTCCCGACGCTCGTGCTGGCCGCCAACGGCGCGCACAAGGCGCGCACGGCGCACGGAGGCATAACGCTGACCCCGGCCGAGGCCCGCGGTCGCGAGTTGTTCGCGGCCAAGTGTGCGACGTGTCACACCCTGGCGGCCGCCCGCGCCGTCGGCAAGGTGGGGCCGAGCCTCGACCTCCTGCGGCCGCCGGAGGCGCTCGTTCTCGACGCGATCGCCCACGGCCGGGCCCGGGGCGCGGGCCAGATGCCCGCGATGCTCTACGACGGCCAGGACGCCAAGGACGTCGCCGCGTTCGTGGCGGCCGTCGCCGGCCACTGACCGGGCACGGGGCCCCGCGCCGGGGGGCTTGTTAAGATGCCGCGCCGAACCGCTGAGTTCTCGCCTGCGCGCGGGAAGCGGGGGACCCAATCGCAGGGGCGAATCGCGGAAGCCGCGTAGCGCCGGATTTGTTCGTTTGGCGCGAGCCCGTCAGCTAACCCCGTAAGCCGACAGGAAGAGTCCGTATGTCAGAGCCAGGTACCCGCCCGTGGTGGGCGGAAGTCGAGCATCTTCGCGAACGAATCGAGCGGCGCCATGGCGCTGAGCAGCCCCAACGCGCGGCTCGGCGGCGCTCGCTCGAGCGCTCCGCGACCGCCGGCAAGGCGGCCGGCAGCGGCCCGGCCGAGGGGGCGACCGCCGCCCGCCACCCGGCCGAGATCGCCACCGCCGCCCGCCACCCGCCTCGGCGCACGGTCGTCATCCGCGGCCAGGCGATCCCCACGGTCCCGGCTCGGCCCCTGGTGGAGATACAGCGTCGTCGCCCGCCAGCACGGCCATCCGAGCGACTCCCGGGCCACCCGGACCGCATCGCGATGTGGGCGGTCATGCTGGGCATGCTGCTGGTGGCGGTGGCCGCCCTCACCGGACACGCCTAGAAACTCTCCCGTCCCGGGCCCTCCGGCGCCCAACTTTGCGCTCGGGATCTGTGCGAGAGCTCACAGATAGGCCCGATTCCCCTAGCCCTGCAGGGGGTCTGCGCGCTAGAATAAAGGTCGCTTATCGGGGGTAAGCGATGAGCATAAAGTAAAGCAGGGGACGGCCCAGCACCGAGGCACGGACGCCTGGGTCTGAGAACGTCGCCCCATCCCTGCGGCGCCAGAAGGACCTCGCATGAAGACGACGATGAGCAGATTCCACATCCACGACGAGCTGACCGCTCCCGAGGATTCGTTGCCGGTGCTGCGCGGGGCGCTGGCCGGGGGTGGGCAGCTACCCAACTTCCTGGGGGTGCTGGCCGGCTCGCCCGCCGCGCTGCGGGCGTACGCGCGCTTCCGCTCCGAGCTGCGCCACGGCAAGCTCGACCTGCCCACGATGGAGCGCATCGCACTCGCCGTGGCCGAGCACAGCGGCTCCGAGCCGGGCCTCGCCCTGCACAGCCGCACTGCGCGGGCCGCGGGACTCGGGCTGGACGAGGTCGCCCTGGCGCGCGAATTCGATTCGCGCGACGAGCGCCAGGCCGCGCTGCTGCGCTACCTCAGGGCGCTGCTCGACAATCCCAAGGGGCCGCCGATGCACCTCCACGAGGAGGCGCGTGAGGCCGGTTGGAGCGACGAGGAGCTGCTCGAGGCGATCGCCTATGTGGCCCTGGAGACATTCACAGCCCTAGTTCACGTCGCCGGCGAGGTGCCGGCCGACGGCTCCGCGGAGGAATCGCGCACGCTGCGCGCGGCCTAGGCACGGCAATGGGTTCGGACGCCGAGCAGGCCGACACCGAGCACGCCGACGCCGAGCGCCCCCACTCATCACTCATCTGCTGTCCTCTCTATCGCGAGGCGATGGAGCTGATTGGTCGGCGCTGGACCGGTGCCATCGTCGCCGTCCTGCTCCAGGAGAGCCCGCTGCGCTTCTCGGAGATAGGCCACGCCGTGCCCCAGCTCTCGGACCGGCTGCTGTCCGAGCGCATGAAGGAGCTCGAGGCCCGCGGCCTGGTCCGCCGCCAGGTCGACCCCGGTCCGCCGGTTCGGGTGGAGTACTCGCTGACCAGGATGGGCACCGATCTGGAGCCGGCGCTGGATCAGGTCAAGGCGTGGGCCCAGCGCTGGCTGGGAATCGAGTCCGCGCGGGGGCAGGCAGGACAGCCCCAACGCGCTCCTCGGCACGTCAGCATGAATTAAGGTCCCGTCCCCCTTCGACCAACCTCCACGCCGCGATGTCGCTCCGCCTGGGCGACTCCGGCTTCCTACCCCGTCCCCCAACCCCAGCAGCCGAACGTCGAGGAGCTGACCGTGGCCGACAAGCCCACGAACGCCCAGGAGGTCAAGGCGTTCGTCCAGGAGCGCAACATTCGCTTCATCCGCTTCTGGTTCACGGACGTCCTGGGCCAGCTGAAGTCGTTCTCGATCAACCGCGAGGAGCTCGACGACGCCTTCGAGGGCGGCATGGGGTTCGACGGTTCCTCGATCACCGGCTTCAACGCGATCGAGGAATCGGACATGATCGCGATGCCCGATCCGTCGACGTTCGCGGTGCTCCCCTGGCGCCCCGAGGAGCAGGGCGTGGGCCGCATGATCTGCGACATCCTGACGCCGGAGCGGACACCGTACGAGGGCGATCCGCGCCACGTTTTGCGCCGCGCGGTGGAGCGGGCGCAGGCGATGGGCTTCGACACGTTCAACGTGGGGCCGGAGCTCGAGTACTTTCTGTTTAGAGATAGCCGCGGTACCGAGACGCTCGATCAGGGCGGGTACTTCGATCTCACGACCCTCGACGCGGGATCAGACGTGCGCCGCGAGACGGTGCTGGCGCTCGAGCAACTCGGGATCCACGTCGAGTACACCCACCACGAGGTGGGCCCTTCTCAGCACGAGATCGACATGCGCTACGCGGACGCCATGAAGATGGCCGACGACTGCATGACCTACCGCATCACGGTCAAGGAGTACGCCATGAAGTACGGCTGGCACGCCACGTTCATGCCCAAGCCCCTGTTCGGCGAGAACGGCTCCGGAATGCACACCCACCAGTCGCTGTTCGCCGGGGGCCAAAACGCGTTCTTTGACGCCAAGGATCAGTGGTATCTGTCCGAGGTGGGCAAGGCCTTCATCGCGGGCCAGCTCAAGCACGCGCGCGAGATCTGCTCGATCTTCGCCCAGTGGGTGAACTCCTACAAGCGGCTGGTCCCGGGCTTCGAAGCCCCCGTCTATGTCGCCTGGTCGCGCCGCAACCGCTCCGCGCTGGTGCGCGTTCCCCTCTATCACCCGGGCAAGGAACGGGCCACCCGCATGGAGCTGCGCTGCCCCGATCCGGCCTGCAACCCCTACCTCACCTTCGCCGCGCTCCTGCAGGCCGGCCTGGAGGGCGTCGAGAAGGGCTATGAGCTCCCCGAGCCGATGGAGCAGAACCTCTACCACCTGGCCCCGGACGAACGCCGCCGCCTGGGCATCGAGCAGCTCCCCGAGACGCTCGGCGAGGCGATCGAGCTGACGGCCGAATCCGAGCTCGCGCTGCGCACGCTGGGCGAGCACACCTTCAACCGCTACATCGAAATCAAGCGCCAGGAGTGGGAGGACTACCGGATCCAGGTCACGCCCTGGGAGCTCGAGCGCTACCTCCCCGTGCTATGAGGCCTGGAGCAGGGCGGCCAGCTCCTCGGGCTCGGTGACCGGTCGCTGGCACGTGAAGCGCTGGCAGACGTAGGCCGCGCTGCGCCCGTCCACCGCGGGGCGGTCGCGCAGCAGCGGCACCACGGCGTCCGAGGTCCCTTCCGGCGCTGCCGCGAGCACCAGATGCGGTCGCCAGCGCTCGCGGACCACTCGTTCGAGAGAGCCGACGTCGGCGCCCACGAGCGCCACCTCGTGCACGGCGGAGGTGTGGAAGTCGATCGCGGCCAGCAGGTGTCCGAAGGCGGTCGGGTGCTGGGCGGCGACCTCGTGCAGCAGGCGCAGGACCCCCACCGCCTGGCGTTCGTATTCGTGCTCGCCCGTGAGCGCCGCCAGCCGCAGCAGGCCGAAAGCGGTGGCCGACGCTCCTGAGGGGAGCGGCGTGTCCTCGAGATCCTTGCGCCGGGCGATGAGCGATTCGTGGTCTGACGCGGTCGAGTAGAAGCCACCGCGCTCGGGGTCCGAGAAGCGCTCGATCGTGACGTCGGCCAGGGCGCGCGCCTCGGCGAACCAGCGCTCCTGGAAGGTGGCCTCGTACAGCGTGAGCAGCGCCTCGATGAGGAAACCGTGGTCCTCGAGGTAGCCGTTGAGCCGAGCCTCGCCGTTGCGGTAGGTGCGCAGCAGCCGGCCGTCGGGCCCGCGCAGGTGGCTAAGCACGAACTCGGCGCCGTCCCCGGCCGCGGCCAGGTAGCGCTCGCCGTCGGCCCGCAGCGCCGCGTCCTCGGCTTGGCGCAGGACGGAGCCCGCGTCGGCGAGGGCGGAGATCATCAGAGCGTTCCAGGAAGTCAGCTGCTTGTCGTCGAGCCCCGGGCGCTGGCGCTCGGAGCGGACCTGCAGCAGGCGGGAGCGGATTCGGTCCAGGGCTTCGGGCTCGGGACCATGCGCCTGGAGGACGTTGCGTCCCTCGAAGTTGCCCTCCTCGGTGGCGCCGAAGTAGGAGATCGCCGCATCCGCGTCTGACCCCAGCGCCGCCTCGAGCTCGCCGACCGTCCAGACGTAGAACTTCCCCTCCTCTCCGTCCGAGTCGGCGTCCAGGGCGGAGAAGAACCCGCCCTCGGCGGAGCGCATCTCACGCAGGACCCAGTCGAGCGTCTCCCGGCACACGCCCAACAGCCGCTCGGCGCCGTCGAGCTGCCACGCGTGCAGGTAGGCGCGCGCGAGCAGCGCGTTGTCGTAGAGCATCTTCTCGAAGTGGGGCACCGTCCACGAGGCGTCGACGGCATAACGAGCAAATCCCCCACCCACCTGGTCATAGATCCCGCCGCGCGCCATGTGCCCCAGCGTGCTGACGGCCATCTGCGCTTCGGGCCCGCTCACCGCCGGGTGTCCCGCGGCGCGTTGGAGCAGGAACTCGAGCGTGCCCGACGGCGGGAACTTCGGAGCCCCGCCGAAGCCTCCGTGACGCTGGTCGTAGGAGCGCAACAGGGCGCCCACCGCCTGATCGAGGATCGCCGCCTGGATCGGTTGCTTGGATGGCGACAGCCGCGCGCCGGCGTTGAGGCGCTCGACCATGACGCCCGACGCCTCGCGGATCTCATCGCCGCGCTCCTCCCAGGCCTCGGCCACCGCCGCCAGCACCTGGCGGAAGGAGGGCATCCCCGATCGCGGCTCGGGCGGGAAGTAGGTGCCGCCGAAGAACGGCACCTGCTCCGGGGTGAGGAAGATGTTCAGCGGCCAGCCGCCCTGCCCGGTCATGGCCTGGATCGCCTCCATGTAGATGCCGTCGATGTCGGGCCGTTCCTCGCGATCGACCTTCACGCACACGAACAGGTTGTTCATCAGCCGCGCGGTCTCGGGGTCCTCGAAGGACTCGCGTTCCATCACGTGGCACCAGTGGCACGCCGAGTAGCCGATCGACACCAGCATCGGCTTGTCCTGCTCGCGCGACCGCGACAGGGCTTCCGGTCCCCAGGGCAGCCAGTCGACCGGGTTGTCCTTGTGCTGGAGGAGGTACGGCGAGGTCTCGCGGGCCAGGGCGTTGGGCATGCCTCCCTCGAGCCTACTCAGCGATGGCCTCGCGGACTCGCTGGGAGCGAGCTAGGCTGGCGGGCCTCCCGTGTCCCGTGAGCCCGTCAGCGCCCCCGGCGCTCCCGCCGCGATTGGTCCCTACAGCCACGCCGTGGCGGCCTCGGGCCTGCTCTTCTGCTCCGGTCAGCTTCCCCTGCATCCGGCCACCGGAGAGATGCCCGCGGCTCCTGCGGCGGAGCAGGCGCGGCGCTGCCTGGACAACCTGGCCGCCGTGTGCGCGGCCGCCGGGACCACCCTCGAGCGGGCGGTCAGGCTCACGATCTACCTCACCGACCTGGCGTCCTTCGAGCAGGTCAACGAGGTCTACGCCTCCTACTTCGGCGCCGCCCCGCCGGCGCGCGTAACCGTGGGGGTCGCGTCGCTGCCGCGGGGCGCCGCGGTCGAGATCGACGCGATCGTCGCGCTCTCGAACTGACGCCACGCGCGGGCGGTGGCGCCGCTCTCACCGGCGCCCGTGCGCTAGCCTGCCCGCCCGTGGCGTCGTGTGGGACGGCGCCCGAGGGAGGCGAGGGTTGAGGCGAGACGCTGGCAGCAGACCAGGTGCCCTGGGTGCGCGGGCGGCGGCCGTGCTCGCCCTGATCGTGGCCACGGGCGTGGCCATCGCCGCCGCCGCACCGCCGGCGGTTGCGGACCTCCAGCCGTACGGCAACAACGACGCGGGGGGCTTTCGCAACGTGCTGCCCCCCGGCGCGGCGGGCGTCGACAACGCCACCCAGTTCGCCCAGTTCCGGGCCACCGGCGCGCGTCCCCCGCACTGGGCCGACCAGCAGCCGCTCTACGACGGACTGCTCTACGCCTCTCCGACGCTGACCCACGACCAGATCGCCAGCTACTACAAGGACGCCACCTTCGGCGTCAAGCCCGAGGACGTGGCCTCGATGGAGACCCCCCGCTCCGGCGTGGTCATCATCCGCGACAAGCAGTACGGAGTGCCCCACATCTACGGCCAGACCAACGACGACGTGCTCTTCGGGGAGGGCTACGCCGGCGCCGAGGACCGGCTGTTCCTCATGGACGTGCTCCGCCACACCGCCCGGGGCCAGCTGTCGTCGTTCGCCGGCGGCTCGGCCGGCGACCGCGCGATGGACCGCACCCAATGGGGGATCGCTCCCTACACCGAGGCGGACCTGCAGTCGCAGATCGACCTCGCCCCCAAGCTCTACGGCGCGCTGGGCGCCCAGCTGGTCGACTACCTGAACAACTACCTCGCCGGCATCAACGCCTACATCAACGCCGCCATGCTCAATCCGAACCTGATGCCGGCCGAGTACGCCGCCTTCGGCACCACCCCGGCGCCGTGGAAGGGCACCGACCTGATCGCCGAGGCCTCGCTCATCGGCGGCATCTTCGGCAAGGGCGGAGGCAACGAGCTCAACTCGGCCCAGACCCTGCAGGCCTTCGAGAGCCGCTTCGGGACCCAGGCGGGCCAGGCGGCCTGGTCTGACTTCCGGGCCAAGAACGACCCCGAGGCCCCGACGACCGTCGCGGCGTCGTTCCCGTACGAATCGACGTCGCCGTTCGCCACCAAGGGGCTGGCGATGCCCGACCCGGGCTCGGTCGCTCCGGCCCCCGTGGGGCCCCCGCTCGCCGCGGCGGCCACGGGCACTTCGAGCGCGGGCGCGATGCGGACGCCCGCGCCCCAGTCGGTGCCGATTCCCGACGACGGCTCGATCGGCTCCCAGCTCCTGCACATGTTCGCGTCGCACCACGGCCTGGCCTCCAACTGGGAGCTGGTCAACGCCAACCACTCCACCAACGGGCACTCGATCGCGGTGATGGGGCCTCAGGTGGGCTACTACGTGCCCCAGATCCTCATGGAGGAGGACATCCACGGCCCCAACTTCGACGCCCGCGGCGCCACCTTCCCCGGCGTGAACCTCATGGTCCAGCTCGGCCACGGCCGCGACTACGCCTGGAGCGCGACGACGGCCACCTCGGACAACGTCGACACGTTCGCCGAGGTGCTCTGCCAGGACGACTACCACTACATGTACAAGGGCCAGTGCCTGCCCATGGAGAAGCTCGACCGGATGAACTCGTGGACGCCGACCGCCGGCAACATGACGCCCGCCGGGTCGGAGACGCTGACCGCCTACCGCACCGTGCACGGGATCGTCTTCGCCCGCGGAACGGTCAACGGGGGGACCAAGGTGGCGTTCGTCACCGCCCGCACCACCTACTTCCACGAGGCCGACAGCTCGATCGGGCTGTTCCAGCTCAACGACCCCAACTTCGTCAGAGACCCGCAGTCCTTCCAGCAGGCCGCCTCGAACATCAACTTCGGATTCAACTGGTCCTACGTCGACGCCGATCACATCGCCTACTACCACTCGGGTTGGTACCCGCAGCGGGCCGACGGGACCTCGCCCGACTTTCCGATCCTGGGCACCGGGGAGTTCGACTGGAAGGGCTATGACCCCAACCTGCACACGTTGGCCCTGCTGCCCTTCGCCCAGCACCCCAGTGCCATCGATCCCGACTACCTGGTGTCCTGGAACAACAAGCAGGCGCCCAACTGGTCCGCCGCCGACGACCAGTACGGCTACAGCTCGGTCTTCCGCTCCGCCATGATCGCCGACCGGATCAAGGCGGACATCGCCAACGGCGCGAAGATGGGCGTCGCGCAGCTCGTGCAGGCCATGGAAGAGCCGGCGAGCGAGGACATCCGCATGATCTACCTGTGGCCGACCCTCAAGCAGGTGCTCGGCTCGCCCTCCGACCCCCGCCTGCAGCACGCGATCGCCCTGCTCGACAAGTGGTACGCCGACGGCGGTCACCGGCGCGACGCCAACAACGGGCACGCGGGCACGTACGCCGACAACGAGGCCGTCACGCTTATGGATGCCTGGTGGCCCAAGCTGCTGGACGCCGAGTTCCATCCCACCCTCGGGGACGAGGCGTTCGGCAAGCTCAAGGGCATGCTCGCCTTCGGCAACCCCAATCCGGGCACCGACCCGACGGCCCCCGACTTCGCCGAGGGCTGGTACGGCTACGTCAGCAAGGACCTCCGCGACCTGCTGGGCACGCAGACCGCGGGCAGCTCTCCGATCGCCTGTCCGCGCCCCGCCAAGCGCCGGGCCACCGGCAAGGGCCGGCGGGCCCGCAAGCGCCAGGCCGTCACCTGCCGGGCTCCGCGCCGCAAGACCGGTCACCGCCACCGCCGGGGCAAGCACGGCCAGCGCGTGGGCGCGCGCACCCCGGCGACCAGCCCGGCCCCGGCCGGCATCCCGGGCGCCTACTCCCGGATCTACTGCGGGAACGGTTCGCTGGACACCTGCCGCACCGCGCTGTCGAACTCGCTGCTCGCCGCGCTGAACGTCACCCCCCAGCAGATCTACGGGAAGGGCGACTGCGCCTCCAACGCCCAGGCCGAGTGCTACGACCAGAACCGCTCGGTGATCGCCAGCGCCATCGATATGCCGCCGGCCCCGTTCCAGAATCGCCCCACCTTCCAGCAGGTCATCGAGCTCACCCAGCGCCTGCCCCGCTTCTAGCTCGGCGCGGCGGCGGCCGCCCCCGGGACCGCCGGGGCCCGGCGTTCTAGCCCGAGCGCAGCAGCGCGCGCTGGATCTTGCCGCTCGGGGTCTTCGGCAGCTCGTCGGCGAAGTCGACGACGCGCGGATACTTGTAGGGCGCCGTCTCGCGCCGGACGTGCTCCTGGAGCTCGCGGGCCAGGCCCTCGCCCGGGGCCTGCCCGGCGCGCAGAACGACCACCGCCCGCACGACCGATCCCCGCTCGTCGTCGGGCGCTGCGACCACCGCCGCCTCGGCCACGGCCGGGTGTGAGACCAGCGCGGACTCGACCTCGAACGGGCCGATCCGGTAGCCCGCGGAGATGATCACGTCGTCGGAGCGGCCCTCGAAGTAGAGATAGCCCTCTTCGTCCTGGCGCACCCGGTCGCCGGTGCGCCACGGGCCGCTCGGCGGAGCCTCCCCCAGGTAGCGCAGGAAGAAGGTGGGGATGGTGTCCGGCACCGCCACCAGCTCGCCGTCGTCGACGCGCAGCGCCACCCCGGGCAGCGCCTTGCCCATCGAGCCGGGCCGGGCCGGCTCGCCCAACGGCATCCCGGTCAGCTGGCCGGTCTCGGTCTGGCCGTAGCCGTCGCGGATTTCGACTCCCAGCCCCTCGCGCCAGGCGAGCAGGACCTCGGGGTTCAGGGCCTCTCCGGCGGCGACGAGTCCCCGCAGCGCGGGCAGCGGTCGCAGCGTCTCGCGCTTGGCGATCACGCGGTACTCGGTCGGGGCCATGCACAGCACGCTCACCCGCTCGCGCGCGACCAGCTCGAGGCGCTCGGCCGGGTCGAAGCGGGCGTCGTGCAGCAGCGCCGCCGCGCCGCACAGCCAGGGGGCGATGAACGCGTTGCGCGCCGACTTGGACCACCCGCTGGAGGCGGTGCACCAGACCACGTCTCCGCCCCGGGGTCCCAGCCAATGCTCGGCCTGCAGCCGCTGGCCGGCCAGGTAGCGCTGGGCGTGCAGAACCGCCTTGGGCTCTCCCGCGGTGCCACTCGTGAAGGTGATCAGGCAAGGATCTTCAAGGGCGAGCTCGCCGCAGGGCGGCGGCTCGCCGGAGAACAAGCGCTCGTCGGGGATGGTGAGTACGCGCGGCCCCGGACCGTCCAGCCCGGCTGTGGCCGCCTCGAGCTCGCCCCGGTTGCGCTCGTCGGCGAGCACCAGTGCGGGCCGGGCGACTTCCAGGCGCAGGCGCAAGTCCCCCGCGCGCAGCTGCTCGGTGCACGGGAGCACGACCGCCCCGATCCGGAAGCAGGCGACCATCGCCCACACCCACTCGGCTCGGTTGCCGATCAGGGTCATGACCACGTCGCCGCGTCGGACCCCGTACTCGACCAGCGTCGCGGCCAGGGCGCCGCTGCGCTGGGCGGCGTCGGCGAACGTCCACTCCCGGCGGGTCCCGTCGCGACGCAGTTCGATCAGGGCCAGGTGATCGGGCTCGGCTCGGGCCGCCCGGTCCACCACGTCGCGGGCGAAGTTCAAAGCACCATTTGAGTACAGATGAAGTTGGCGGCCAGGCGGGTTCCCTTGCTGATCCGCACCTCCCACACCTGCGTGCGCCGCCCCCGGTGAAGAGGCTGGCCTTCGCCGAGCAGCTCGTCGCCCACTCCGGCGGCGACGAACACGTTGGCCTTCAATTCGACCGTCGTGAAGTTCTGGCCGGGCGCGAGGTTGCGCAGCGTCCCCCAGGCGGCGACCGTGTCGCCGAACGCCACCCACACGCCTCCGTGGACATAGCCGCCCGGATGCAGGTGGCGGCGGTCGACGACCAGGCGCCCCATTACGCGGTCGTCGTCGATCTCGACGAGCTCGATGCCCAGGTCCCCGGGGAAGAACCCGGTCAGGGCGTCTGCCGAGACCGCGGGAGTGATATGAGGGTTGCGTCTGGCCGGCGCGTTCATGGCGGGCAGTCTGCCATGCGGCGCCGGGCCGGGACCGGTGGCCAAAGCGCGCCGGTATCCTGCCCTTCCACTCGATCACGCCCACACCGGAGCCCCAAGGAACTCATGGCCGTCGCGCCCACCTACACCGAGAAGACCGACGAGCAGCGCGCGTTCACCGAGATGGTGCGCGACTTCGTCGACAAGGAGGTCATTCCGACCGCCGAGCACTACGACCACGAGGACGAGTTCCCAGCGCCGGTGGTCGAGAAGATGAAGGAGCTGGACCTGTTCGGGGTCATGATCCCGGAGGAGTACGGCGGGCTGGGCCTCGACCTGACCACCTACGCGATGATCGTCGAGGAGCTCTCGCGGGGCTGGATCTCGATCTCGGGCGTCGTCAACACGCACTTCATCGGCTCATACCTGCTGATGAAGTTCGGGACCGAGGAGCAGAAGCAGAAGTACCTGCCCCGCATGGCCACCGGTGAGGTGCGAGCCGCCTTCTCGCTGTCCGAGCCCGAGGTGGGCTCCGACGTCCAGGGGATCAAATCGACCGCGCGCAAGCTCGACGACGGCGCCTATGAGATCAACGGCCAGAAGATGTGGGTCACCAACGGACTGCTTTCGGGGCTTGTCTTCGTCCTGGTCAAGACCGATACGGCGGCCGAGCCGAGGTACAAGGGAATGACCTGCTTCATCGTCGAGAAGGAGCCCGGCGTCGCTGAGAGCGAGGGCCTGACCATCCCGCCCAAGATCCAGAAGATGGGCTACAAGGGGGTCGAGTCCACCGAGCTCGTTTTCGACGGCTACCGGTGCCCGGCCGAGAACATCCTCGGGGGCGAGGAGGGCGGTCTGGGCCAGGGCTTCGTCCAGATGATGGACGCGCTCGAGGTCGGGCGGGTCAACGTGGCCGCGCGCGGGGTGGGACTGGCGCAGCGCGCGCTCGAGCTCGCGCTGCGCTACTCGCAGGAGCGCAAGACGTTCGGCAAGGAGATCGCCCAGCACCAGGCCATCCAGTTCAAGCTCGCGGACATGGCCACCCAGGTCGAGGCCGCCCGGCTGCTCACGCTGCGCGCCGCCCGTCTGAAGGACGCGGGCGAGCGCTCCGACCTCGAGGCCGGAATGGCGAAGCTGTTCGCCTCCGAGGCGGCCCGCTTCTGCGCCGAGGAGTCGCTGCGGATCCATGGCGGCTACGGCTACTCCAAGGAGTACGAGATCGAGCGCCTGTACCGCGACGCGCCGCTCCTGCTGATCGGCGAGGGGACCTCCGAGATCCAGAAGATGGTGATCGGGCGCAAGCTCCTCCAGCGGCACAAGATCTAGGCCCGTGCCCGCACGTCCGCTACCTCCCGTTACCCGCTAGAGCGCGCGCTCTGTCCTCGCCCGGCGACACCAAGACGCTCATCGAGGGAACCGTGCGTCGCCTGCTCGAGGAGATACCCGCGCTCCAGCCGCTCAAACTGGTCATCGGTCTAGAGCTGCGCGGGCGCGGCGACGTCCAGCAGTACCGGGTCCAGCTCCCCGGACCCGTCGTGACGAAGGACATGGCGCCCGACGCCAAGATCCGCGTCGAGGTGCCCCGGGTGTTCTTCAACGAGCTGGCCAAGGACGGCCAGGTCGCCGACTGGCGGGAGGCGTTTCACTACGGTCAGGCCAAGGCCAGCGGTCCCTCGCAGATCCTGCGCCTGATCGAGCACGTGGTCGAACGCCAGGAGGAGCGGGCTCGCACCAGGAAGGTCAAGCCGCGCTGAG
>DASZHF010000193.1:0-3537 GCA_035938095.1 Solirubrobacteraceae bacterium | reverse complement strand
ACCGAGGTCCTACGAGAAGAGCTTGACCACCGAGGCCGTGGAGCAGCGAGAACCGAAGCCATCCTGGAGGGCCTCCGTCAGTCCCAGGCCCACACCCTGGACCAGACCATCCGCAGGCTGGTCACCAGGCGACAGGCGTTCACCAAGTCCCAATCGACCCCGTCGCCCGAACCCAGCATCTATCAAGGCGTCGAGCTATGAGGCCGCCGGGACCGAACCGAGCGTTCTGCGCTCACATTCGGTCTCGCCAGGGCTGGCACGGCCGGCGCCCCGAGCCGTCGGTCTGGCGCGAGCCTCGTCGGTCCCGATTTTGGGCGTGGCGAACACAGACCGGGAGTTCGGGCGCGGCTGCTGAGCTGACGTGACGATCGGTTGCACGGTACGCCCCGGGCGTCCGATTCCGGGTCGGCTTCGAGCCGCTGTGGCATTGTTTGGTGTCTGGGTCGGGAGGAGCCGCGCTGGTGTCTGTCACTCCGGTAAGCGATTTGCTGGCGCGGGCGTCATCGCGTGAGGTGGTGAGGCCGGGGGACGCGCGTAGCCTCTCCGCGTTTGAGCGCGTGACCCTCGACGGCGAGCGGTTCTTCGTGAAGCGGCTGAGTCCGGCGTCGGACTGGATCATGCGGGTCACCGGTGACCACGTCCACCGCCCGTGGCGCGTGTGGCGAGCCGGGCTCATGGACCGGGTTCCCGCGTGTATTGACCACACCATGGTGGCGATGGAGGTGTGCGGAGAGGGTGACGACGCCGAGCTCAGCATGTTCATGCGAGACGTCGGATCGCACCTGGTACCCGAGGGTGACGCCGTGGTGCCCGAGGCGCAGCACCAGGGTTTCGTCGACCATCTCGCCCAGCTGTCGGCAACGTTTTGGGGGTGGGAGGACACGGTCGGCGGGCTGACCACGATGGGTGAGCGGGTGCGGTTCTTCGATGCCATCAATGTGGCGCGCGAGCTCGCGGTGGCCGACCCGCCGGGGCCCATCGTTGCCGCAGATGCGGGCTGGCGCACGTTGCGGGAGCGGGCCCCCGCCCTGGCCCGGGTCGCGTTGGCCATCCAGGAGCACCCCGAGATCGTCACCGGGCCGCTGACCGCAACGCCGGTCACCTTTCTTCACGGAGACTGGAAGATGGGCAACCTGGGCACCCACCCGGATGGCAGGACGATCCTCATCGACTGGGCCTACCCCGGCTCGGGACCGCCGTGCTGGGACTTGTGCTGGTACCTGGCACTCAATCGGGCGCGATTGCCGGAAGCAAAGGAGGCGGCGATCGACCGGTTCCGTGACGCCCTGGAGCGCCATGGAGTGGTCACCACCGGCTGGTACGAGGCGCAGATGGATCTGTGCGTGATCGGGATGATGGCGGCGTTCGGTTGGGAGAAGGCGTTGGGAGGAGACGACGAGCTGGGATGGTGGGAACGCGGCGTGCACGATGCCGTCGCCCGGCAAGGGCTCGACGTAGCCCTCGCGTGACGGTCGACCACTACGCGGGCGCCGAGCGCAGGTGGGCGACGGGAGCCAGGTTGGTGTACGGCCCAATCGCTCACCACATCGTGGCCGCGAGTCCCCACCGCCTGGCGGGACGGGTCGTCCTCGATGCTGGAGCGGGGACCGGCCTGGTCAGCGAGGTGCTGGCCGAGCAAGGCGCCAAAGGGATCGCCATGGACTTCTCCTTCGACATGCTGGCGTGGAACCGGACACACAGACCGCCGGCCGCGGTCGCCGACGTTTGCGCGCTGCCACTCTCCGACGAAGCCGTGGACGACAGTGTCGCGGCGTTCGTGCTGAACCACCTGATCGAACCGGCAGCCGGGTTCGCTGAGCTGACCCGGGTTACCCGTCCGGGTGGGGCGGTGCTCGCCGGCGTATTCGCCAACGCCAGCCGCAGCGAGGCCCGCGACCGCGTCGACGACACGGCCCTCGAGGCGGGCTGGCAAGCCCCTGAGTGGTATCGCGCCCTCAAGGCCAAAGCTGCGCCCGTTCTTGGCACCGCCGGAGACATGGCCGCGGCCGCGCACGCGGCCGGTCTGCACGATGTCACGGTCGACGAGCGTGCCGTCGACGTGGGCATGACCGAACCGGAAGAGCTGGTCGAGTACCGCTTCGGCCAGGCCCAGTTCACGGACTGGCTGGACCACATCGGCGCCGAGCGCGCCGCACAAGTCAAAAAGCTTGCGGGGGACTCCGCTCGCCCGATCATGCGCCCCTACCGCCCCGTTGTGGTGTTCCTCTCGTCCCGCCGCTCGTTGCACTGATCGCGCAGCCACCCACAGTGCTCCCTGCACGGGACGCGATGGGCCGCGGGGTGACGTGTCCCATCAACCCGGAAGGACCAATGAACGCCTCCCGATCGTCGCGCCGCCGCACAGAACTGCAGCGTCAACCGGCAACGCCAGCGTTGGCGCCGGCAACATACTCGGCGATCGGCGTGGTCCACCACAGACCCGTCGCCGCGTCGCGGTCGACTCATAATCTCAGCCGGCGTCGCCAACGAGCGCGCGGAACAATATGTTTGCTGCCGCAAGGGGCTCAGGCGGTTCCCGTGACTGTTCCCGAACGCCGACTCGGGCGCGGCGTCGTAGGACTGCTCGGCGTAGTTCTGTATGCCCCTGCCCGGCGTTCTGGGCGGGCGCGACTCCTGCGTCGCAGCTGGCTTGCGGGCTTCGAAAAGCATCCGGGACATCGTTGAACGGAAGGAGCCGTCGTGCTCGATCAGGTCACGACGAGCGTGCCGAGACCCGAGACCGAGGAGAACAGCCCACCCGGTGCGGGCTGCAGGCACGGGAAGCAGGCGATGGCGACGGGCAGGCGCGGGTTGTAGCGGTGAGAGATCATGGTTGGCGTGGGAACGGGAGCTGGTTGGCTGGAGAGGGGCCGGGAACTGCTTGCTCAGGGCGCGTGGTCGGACGCCCGCGGTGTGTTCGCCGACGGATTACATCGGGTCGTCGGGACGCTGGAGGAGGGTGCAGCCGCCGAAGGGCTAGCCGCGGCGTCCTGGGAGATCGAGGATGGTGAGGACGTGTTCGCCTGCCGGGAGCGGGCCTACCGCTGCTATCGCAACTCCGGCGACGAGCGTGGTGCTGGTCGGATGGCGGCGTGGTTGGGGCTGGACGCCGTTCACTACCGCAGCGAGCCGGCGGTCGCCCAGGGTTGGTTCAGCCGAGCCCATCGTCTTCTCGACAAACTCGACGAGGGAACAGAGCAGGGCCTGCTAGCGCTGCTCGAGGGGATGGTTGCCCTGCGGGTTGAGCGGGACACGCCCGCAGCTATTCGTTGCGCCGATACGGCCATCGCCATTGGCCGGCGCCTCGGATCCCCGGATCTTGAGATCCAGGCGCTGGCGTTGCGGGGCTTGGCCCTCGTCGGCCAGGGCCGGGTTGCCGAAGGTATGGCGTTGCTCGGCGAGGCTTCGGCCGACGCGCTGGCGGGCAAGGTCGAAGACCCCGGCTCGATGTGGCTTCCCTGCTGCTTCCTGATGTGGGGCTGCGAGCAGGTGCGGGACTGGGACCGGGCCGGGCAGTGGTGCGCCCGGGTTCGGGAC
>DASZHF010000192.1:0-1697 GCA_035938095.1 Solirubrobacteraceae bacterium | reverse complement strand
TCGGTCGCCGAGCTGACGGGGGCGCGGCTCATCCGGCTGCAGTGCTACGAGGGGCTCGACGAGTCCAAGGCGCTCTACGAATGGAATTACCGCAAGCAGCTGCTGCGCATTCAGGCGGGCGAGCACGGCAAGGCCGAAGAGGAGGGCCCGAGCTGGGCGGAGCTCGAGGAGGACATCTTCTCCGAGGACTTCCTGCTGACCCGGCCGCTGCTCGAGGCGATCCGGGCCACCGAGCCTGTGGTGCTCCTCGTCGACGAGGTCGACCGGGTCGAGCTCGAGACCGAGGCGCTGCTGCTCGAGGTCCTCTCGGAGTACCAGGTGTCGATCCCCGAGCTGGGCACCGTGCGGGCGTCCCAGCTGCCCATGGTGTTCCTCACGTCGAACAACACGCGCGAGCTCTCCGAGGCGCTCAAGCGCCGCTGCCTCTACCTGCACATCGACTACCCCGACCTCGACCGCGAGCGCGAGATCGTGCGGGCCAAGGTGCCCGGCATCAGCGAGGAGCTGGCCGACCAGGTCGCTCGCATCGTCCGCTCACTGCGCACCCTCGAGCTGCGCAAGGCACCGTCGGTCTCCGAGACGCTCGACTGGGCCCGCACGCTCGTGCTTCTCGGCGTGGAGACGATCGACGCCGCCGGGGCGAAGGACACGTTGCACATCTTGTTGAAATACCAGGCCGACATCGAGCGGGCGACCAAGGAGCTGCTGTCGGCCTCGTCCGGCTGAGGCGTCCGCGTGCTCGACCTTCTCTCCGGCTTCGTCACCGAGCTGCGCCGATCCGGGCTGCCCGTCTCCCTGACCGAGCACCTCGACGCCGCCGAGGCGGTCAAGCACATCCCCCTCGAGGACCGCGACGCCTTGAAGTACGCGCTGGCGGCCACGCTCGTGAAGTCCTCCTCGCACTGGCGGGCCTTCGAGACGGCCTTCGAGGTGTTCTTCGCCGTGCGGACCGGCGCCGCCCCGGGTGCCGAGAGCGAGGAACCGGGCGGGGAGGACGCCGAGCAGACAGGGGAGCAGGCCGGACAGGGCGGCGCGCGGGGCCAGGGCAGATCCTGGAAGGGGGGCGGTGCCGGCGAGGGTATGACGCCCGAGGAGCTGGCCGAGCTGCTCTTCAAGTCGCTGCTCTCGGCCGACGCCGCGCTCATGAACGCGGTGGCCCGCAACGCGGTCGACCGCTACGCCGGCATGGAACCCGGACGTCCGGTCGGTGGGACGTACTACTTGTATCGCACGTTGCGGAACCTGGACCTCGACGGGGTGCTGGAGCGCCTCATGGGCCAGACGCACGCGGGCGCCGCCGGCGGCTCCCTGACGGAGCTGGAGGAGCGACTGGCCGCGGACGAGTACAAGGCGCGCATCGAGAAATTCCGCCGCGCCGTGGAGACGGAGATCCGCCGCCGCCTGGTGGAGGACCGCGGCGCCGAGGCGCTCGCCCGCTCCGTGCGCAAGCCGCTGCCCGAGGACATCGACGTGATGCACGCCACCCGCGAGGAGCTCGCGATGCTGCACCGGGTGCTCCACCCGCTATCCCGCAAGCTGGCCGTGCGCCTCGCCCGGAAGCGTCGCCACGGCCGCAAGGGCCCCCTGGACTTCCGGGCCACGATGCGGCGCTCGCTGTCGACCGGTGGCGTGCCCATTGAGCCGCGCTTCCGCCACCCCCGCCCGGCCAAACCGGAGATCTTCGTCATCGCGGACAT
>DASZHF010000191.1:0-2644 GCA_035938095.1 Solirubrobacteraceae bacterium | reverse complement strand
CCGGGCCGAGCGAGATTTGACGTGCCGTGGACGACAACGGGCATTGGTTACCCGCACGATGCGGGACTTGTTTCTGTCCCGCGACGGGCGGGGGACCGATGCCCTTCTCAGACCAATTCCACGAACACCATCTCGGTCGAGTCCGAGCGCCGCGGCCCGAGCTTGAGGATGCGCGAATACCCTCCGGAGCGCTCGGCGTAGCGCGGGGCCACCTCTTCGAAGAGCTTGTAGACGGCGCCCTTGTCGTGGCCGAGCGCGGACAGCGCCTGGCGGCGGGCGTGGAGGTCGCCGCGCTTGGCCAGCGTGATGAGGCGCTCGAGCTCGGGCTTGACCGCCTTGGCCTTGGCCTCGGTCGTGGTGATGCGCTCGTGGTCGAGGATCTCCTTGACCAAATTGGCCATCAGCGCCTTGCGGTGCGCCGAGCTGCGGCTGAGCTTGTGCCGGCTGTTGCGGTGGCGCATGACGAGCTCCCGAACGCCCCGATCGGCTGACCGGAGGCTAGTCCTGGCGGAGATCGAGTCCCCGCGCATGCAGGGTCTCGATCACCTCGTCGATCGACTTCTTGCCGAAGTTGGGGATCGCGTTGAGCTCCGACTCCGACTTGGAGATCAGGTCCCCCACCGTCTGGATCCCGGCCCGCTTGAGGCAGTTGTAGGAGCGCACGCCGAGCTCGAGCTCCTCGATCAGGATGTCGTGCTCCTCGCCGCGCGCCGCGGGCAGCGAGGCTCCGAAGCCACCCGGTCCGACGCCGGGAAGGCCACCGTCGAGCTGCCCCGCGGGTCCCGCCCGCAGCTCCTCGATGCGGTCGGCGTCCGTGAAGATCGCGAGCTGGGATATGAGCAGCTCGGCCGCCTCGCGCAGCGCCGCCTGGGGCTCCACCGATCCGTCCGTCTCGATGTCCAGCGTGAGCTTGTCGAAGTCGGTCTTCTGACCGACTCGGGCCTGCTCGACGGCGTAGGCGACTCGGCGCACCGGCGAGAAGATCGAGTCGATGGGGATCACGCCTATGGGCTGGTCCGGCGACTTGTTCTCCTCGGCGGGCCGGTAGCCCCGTCCGCGGCCGATCGTCAGATACAGCTCGAGCTTGGTCTTCTTCTCGAGCGTGGCGATGTGAACGTCGGGGTTGAGCACCTCGACGCCGGCCGGAAGGTCGATGTCGGCGGCGGTCACCTCTCCCGGACCGGTCACCACCAGTGGGGCCTCCACCTCGGAGGCATCCGAGTGCATCCGGCACACGATGCCCTTCAGGTTGAGGACGATGTCGGTGACGTCCTCCGTAACGCCCCTGATGGTCGAGAACTCGTGAGCGACGCCCTCGATCCGCACGCTGGTCACGGCCGCGCCGGCCAGTGAGGACAAAAGGACGCGGCGCAGGGAGTTGCCGAACGTGTAGCCGAAGCCGCGATCCAGCGGCTCGATTGTGAACGAGCCGCGGTGCTCGTCGACCGATTCGCTGGTGATCCGGGGAATTTGAAAGTCGAGCATCAAGATCCTAATTTCGTGGTGTTCCGGGCCTGGCGGCCGAAGCCGCCGAAAGTGGGAGCGGCGCGCTCTGTCTGAGGCGGTAAGACGGCGTCGCCTTCAGCCTTACTTCGAATACAGCTCGACAATGAGCTGCTCCTGCACCGGGGCGGCTACCTCCCGGCGTTCGGGCTTTCGCAGCACCTTCGCGGTGAGCGAGTCGTGATCCGCCTGCAGCCAGGCGGGAATCTGGCCGGTCAGCTCGGTGGCGTCGCGGATGGTCTGCTCGGCCCCGGTGCCGGCCTTGACGGCGATCACGTCGCCGGGGCGAACCTGGTAGGAGGGGATGTCGACGCGGCGACCGTTGACGGTCCAGTGCCCGTGGCGGACCATCTGTCGCCCCTGGCGGCGCGAGGCGGCGAAGCCCAGGCGCACCAGTACGTTGTCGAGCCGGCACTCGAGCAAGGTCAGGAGGTTCTCGCCGGTGATGCCGGGCTGGCGCGATGCGCGCTCGTAGTAGCCGCGAAACTGCTTCTCGAGCAGGCCGTAGTAGCGTCGCGCCTTCTGTTTCTCGCGCAGCTGGACGCGGTACTCGCTCTGGCGCTGACGGCCCCGGCCGTGCTCGCCCGGTGGGTAGGAGCGACGCTCGACGCCGCACTTGTCCGTCAGGCAGCGCTCACCCTTGAGGAACAGCTTCTGTCCCTCGCGCCGGCACTGCTTGCACTGCGATCCGGTGTCACGAGCCATCGCAGCCCACCTCTAGACCCGGCGCCGCTTGCGGGGGCGGGTCCCATTGTGGGCTTGCGGAGTCACGTCGCGCACGCCGGTGACCTCGAGCCCGGCCGCCTGGAGGGAGCGAATGGCGGTCTCCCGGCCCGAGCCGGGTCCCTTGACGAAGACCTCGACCTTCTGCAGGCCCTGGTCCAGACCCTTGCGCGCCGCGGCATCGGCCGTGACCTGGGCGGCGAAGGGCGTCGACTTACGCGAGCCCTTGAAGCCGGCTCCCCCGGCGGACTCCCAGGCGATCACGTTCCCCTGCTGATCGGTGAGCGAGACGATGGTGTTGTTGAACGAGGTCTTGATGTGCGCCTGGCCCACCGGAATGTTCTTCCTGGGCTTACGGCGGCCGCGCCCCGGGCGCTTGGGTGCGGGCATCTACTTCTTGGTCGCCTTCTTCTTGCCC